>DYNR01000458.1 GCA_020720945.1 Chthoniobacter flavus
TAGAAGAGTTCCCCGCCCGCATCGCCGAAGTCGCCCTCTGGCTCACCGACCACCAAGTCAACCTCACCTTTTCCAAAGCCTTCGGGCGACTCTACACCCGCATCCCCCTAAAAAAATCCCCCACCATCCGCCACGCCAACGCCCTCCGCCTCGACTGGAAAGAACTCCTACCGCCCAAAAACTGCTCCTTTATTTTAGGCAACCCGCCCTTTATCGGGAAGCACTACCAGAAACCAGAACAGAAATCCGACATGGCGCAAGTCTTTGGCACCTTTGCCAATACCGGCGACATTGACTATGTCACCTCGTGGTTCGTCAAAGCCGCCGCCTACACGGAAGGCACTCCCATCCGCTGTGCGTTTGTGGCGACAAACAGCATCACGCAAGGCGAACAGGTTCCGGTCATTTGGGGGCTGCTGCTTCAAAAATACGGGATCAAAATCCATTTCGCACACCGCACCTTCATCTGGAGCAACGAGGCCAGCGGCAAAGCCCATGTTTACTGTGTAGTTATCGGATTTTCTCACGAAGAGATTCCCAAAAAACGGCTCTATGATTTGCAGGAAAACGGGGAATCCCGCTACGAGGAGACGAACAATATCAGCCCCTACCTCACGGCGGGGCCCAGCGTTTTTGTCGCCAAGCGGCGCAAGCCTTTGGGTGAAGTTCCCGAAATGCGTTGCGGGTGCAAGCCCAGCGATGGCGGACACCTGCTCTTCGATGCGAAAGAAATAGCCAGCTTTTTGTCCGCCGCGCCGGAAGCGAGGGACTGGTTGCGCCGTTTTGTGGGTTCCGATGATTTGATCAACGGGGTAGATCGCTGGTGCCTGTGGCTCGAGGATGCGCCACCGTCGGCCTTCCGCCACATTGCCGAAGTGCGCCAACGCATCGAAGCCGTGCGGCAATTCCGTCTAAAAAGTAGCGCTGCACCCACCAGGAAAGCGGCAGACACGCCTGCACTTTTCTTTTTTTCCAACTCTCCGAAAGACGCATACATCGCCGTGCCAGAAGTCTCTTCCGAACGCCGCCGCTACATCCCCATAGCGATCATCCCCGCCAGCGTCATCCCAAGCAACAAACTCTACATCATCCCCAGCAAAGACCATTTCCTGTTTGGCATCCTCAGTTCCGCCATGCACATGGCATGGGTAAAAATTGTTTCCGGACGATTGGAAAGTCGCTTCCAATACTCCGCATCCATGGTTTACAACACCTTTCCTTGGCCAGAATCCGCCCCCGAAAAACAAAAAGATGCCATCCGAAAAGAAGTGCAAACCATTTTGCATTTGCGGGTCGAGCACGGCGACGGGCGACTCGGCTATTTGGAAACGCGAGCGCCAA
Source organism: Chthoniobacter flavus (assembly GCA_020720945.1). Lineage (GTDB taxonomy): Bacteria > Verrucomicrobiota > Verrucomicrobiia > Chthoniobacterales > DYNR01 > DYNR01. The sequence continues at coordinate 1,342 of DYNR01000458.1, forward strand.
AAGTTCCCCGCAACACCTTGGCAGACATCTACGACCCGTTGACGATGCCCTCTGCGTTAGCCAAAGCCCACGCAGATCTCGATCGCGCCGTGGAAAAAGCTTATCGTCGAGAGCCCTTCCGCAGCGACCGCGAGCGC
>DYNR01000459.1 GCA_020720945.1 Chthoniobacter flavus
GCCAAATCCCCGTTTTCCGCAGCCTTGCGAGCTAAGTCCGACAGGCTCCTAGGGATTCTACTTGACAATCAAACCAGACCAAACCAAGTTTGTCTCACTATGAAAGTGATCAATGTGCAAGAAGCCAAAACGCATCTTTCCCGATTCATCGAGCGGACCTGCCAGGGAGAAGTGATTCTCATCGGCAAGTATGGCAAACCCCTCGCCAAGCTCACGGCCTACGCTCCTCAGTCCGAACTCCGCCCTCTCGGCGGCTTAGAGGGAAAAATAGTAGCCTCTCCCGATTTCGATGAAGAAGACCCGTGCATCACAGCACTTTTTCACGGGGGAACCCCATGAACTACCTGCTCGATACCCATGTTTTCCTCTGGATGCTGAGCGAACCATGCCGTCTCACACCAAGCGTAACCTCTGCCATCCAAAACCCCAATCATAGTGTCTTCGTCAGTGCTGTTACTGCCGTAGAGATCGCCATCAAACGCTCTCTGGGCAAACTCTCGGTTCCGGATCATCTGAGTCGCGAAATCTCGAAACGAGGCTTGCTCGAACTCCCGCTCAAATACGCCCACGGCGAACGCATGAACAACCTCTCGCCTCATCATCAAGCCCCATTTGACCGCATGCTCGTCGCCCAAGCACTTCACGAAAATCTGACCCTCATCACCCACGACAGAAAACTCGAACCTTACGGCGCGAAAATTCTTTGGACATGATCCCCCTCCCGCAAACAGAATGCAGCCTTTCCATTCCGCTTTCAAAATGCTTGAAGAACCCCGCCCCATCCTCGAAGCCTTCTTCCACGCCCGCACCCTACTGGAATTTGTAATTCGCTATGGCAAAAATCTCGACCACGCCCCACGCTGCCTCCCCTCCGGTTTGGCCGCCGTCCTCTCCCACTTCAACTCCCGCTAAACCCAATCCCGTTTCCTCAAGCATTTTTTAAATTGCAAACAAGATGGAGGTTATCCAAAGAATTTAACGACACAACCCACTCTCTATCAATCACTTCCCGTTTTTATCTGCGATCCTCTACCGCCCGTCTGCGGTTCCTTTTTTGCTGGATCAACAGCATTGCCGCTAAAATTTTATCGCCAACCTCTCTCTTTTTTCTTACAAACACAACCCATTCCCATCTCATGAAAGAATACACTTTTACCATTCAATATCAAGACTACATCGCAACCGTCGCCCTCACAGGCGATTACTCTCTCTACGAATTTGCAAACATCATCACCGACACCGTCGGCTTCGATTTCGACCACCCCTTCGAGTTCTGCAATAACCTAAAAAACCCCTACAAAAGCACCGAACGCTACTCCGTTTTTGCAGATATGGACGAACCGAGCGAAGACGAAACACCCGACCCCGGCGTAGAAAATACCCCGGTCGCAACCGCTTTTGAAAAAGGCAAAACCATGCTCTTCCATTTCGACTACGGCGACGACTGGTTTTTCCTCATCCGATGCACCGCCATCG
>DYNR01000166.1 GCA_020720945.1 Chthoniobacter flavus
TTGCAGCCCAATTGATTGCAGAGATTCACAGCAGTTATCTCACTGATTCAGGTAATAGTAAACCCCCAACGCTCCCCCCAACGCCCCAGCTGTCATGTGAAAGGTCTTCTGCAACTCGGGCTCCATCACCGACGGTGCCACGCGAACAAAAAACTCAAACAAGTAAAAAAGAGCCGCAGCACCCCAAACCGACCAAGCCTTCCAGCCATCCCGACCCGTCCCCGCAGAGAAACCTCCGCCCGACTTCACGACATATCCCGCCATACCGACATCCCTTTCAACTGTTGACTGTTACACCCCCGAAAAAAAAACCGCCGGAAGCCGCGGGAACACCTTGCCTAAACCAAAGGAAAACTACCGCCTAGGGGGTTGAACGACAATGCGTTGCGTCATCGCCGCCCTCTCGCCTTCCCCTTCTTGAAGCTGGTTCAAAAACTCGTCGAACATCGCAATCGCCTGCACCCTAGTCATCACCTGCTTCTGGTCGGCCAACTCCAAACGCTCCCGGTATTCGCGGAACTCGACCTGCACTTTCCCGTGCGTCATCAACCGCAAAACAATGGCGAGCACATGGTCGTTCGTGTAGCCGAGCTTGAGGATATACTCCCCGAGTTTCGCTGAAAGACTCACGATTTCTGGTTTTTCCTTCTCCTTGTGCGAAAGACCTTCCGAGAAAAATTCAATGGAACGAGCTAGATTGATTTCGTTTGCTGTCAACATATCCCCTATCAAAAAGTTTTTTTTCTGGAAGTCAAGCTTCCGGACTATTTTTGCAAACCGAAAATCGCACCCAAAAAAAAACGACCTTGGTATTTCTGCGCAGTTCTTTAGGAACCGTTCACAAATAAGAGGCTCAAATTTGTGAACAGCCCCTTAACCCGAACAAAGCTCCTCGCACCACATCGCTGATCGGTTCCGGAGAAAACGCTCCCGCCCCCGCCTCCGGATTGCGCCGCACATGGCAAATGGTCATCGCCCCACGAAAAACCGTTACCGTCTCCCCCGCCTTTTCTTTCTCTGCGCGAAAGGAATACGAAACCGAACTCTTCGCAACGGAAAAATCCGTGAGGCTTACTGCCACCTCTTCCCCAAAAAAACACGGGGCTTCATACTGCACGGAAAAAGCCACCCTCGGCCACCCGGAATCCGCAGCAAACGGAGCGACTCCTTTCGCAAAAAAAAAGTCGTGCTCCGCCTCTTCCACCAACGATGCCAACGCCGTAAAATGCGCGACTCCCGCCGCGTCCGTTTCGGAAAAATGAATCCGCCTGCGGTAAATGTGTTCGATGCTTGGTTTCATGATGGTTGGTGCCTTTTGATTTTTTGTTGCTTCCGGCAACTACAAAGTTCCTATTTTCCCGCAAATCGATTAAGAACTGAAGCATGAATTCCAGCCGAAAGCCCGCTTCCATGCCAACCAAAAAAGAGTCTTGGCAGATGTTCAACCAAATCGCCCCGACTTACGACCTGATCAACGGGATTCTTTCCGCGGGAATCGACCGTGGTTGGCGGCGTGCCGTCGCCTCCTTTTTGCCGCCGGGCAAAGTCCGCCTCCTGGACCTCGCCACCGGCACGGGCGAACAACTTTTTTCTCTTTTGCAAACCGGTGCGATCTCGGAAGCCACCGGCGTGGACCTCGCCGAAGAAATGCTCGCGGTCGCCAAGGAAAAATGCAGAAAAAACCCGGCGCTTTCTCCCTCCCCAAAATGGGTCGTCGCATCCGCCGAAGCCCTCCCTTTCCCAGATTGTTCGTTCGATGCCACAACCATTTCTTTCGGCATCCGCAACCTGGAAAACACTTCCGCCGGATTGTCGGAAATGCACCGCGTCCTTTCGCCGGGAGGCCGCGCCATCATCCTAGAATTTTCCCTGCCGCAAAACCCCGCAACCCGCTCGCTCTACCTCTTTTACTTCCGCCACATCTTGCCGAAAATCGGCGGCTCCATCAGCGGAAATTCAACGGCTTACAAATACCTCAACAAAACGGTGGAAAGCTTCCCGAGCGGAAATACTTTTCTCAAGCTCATGGAGTCAGCCGGTTTTTGCAACGCCTCCGCAAAACCTCTGACCTTCGGGATCGCCTCGCTTTACTCGGGAGAAAAACGGTGAAACCAGAGACAGCCTGGAAAGAATCCCCCCCGCAAAAAAATGCGGGAGGCCTCCGCAGGCTGGAGGCTCTCTTGGATTTTATCCCTTTCTCTTTCAATGACTTCGACGCCCTTCCCAGCTTCCCAAAATGGTGCTGGCAACCGCGCGAATCCGCCGCCCCCCTCTTCGGCTTCGGTGCGCTTTTTGGCGGCAGCCTCGCCGATGCCCAAGCCCTGCTTTCGGCTTCCGCCTCCGGCATCCACGCTTTTGGCGGCACCCGCTTCGACCCCGCATCTCCGACTTCCCCCGCTTGGGCGGACTTCCCGAAAGAATTTTTTTGGATCCCCCGCTGGGAGCTTTCTCCCGCAAACAACGGCATCCGCGCCGCACTGCACCTGCGCGACGGAGAATCCCACGATCCCTTTGTCGCCTCGCTTTTCGAACTCCTAAACCCGCAAGACCTGCGCCAAGAACCGAGCAGCAAGCAAAACTCCCCGCGATTCGCCGCAAAAAACCGGGACGACCGCCCCGCCAAAACTGCCTGGACCGCTTTGGTGGAAGCGGCCCTGCAAAAAATCCGGAACTCCCATTTGGAAAAAGCCGTTCTGGCGAGGGAATCTCTGCTCGTTGCCGACACGCCTCTCCCCCCCTTCGCCTTCCTCCAACAACTCGCCGCATCTTCTTCCGATGCCTTCCTTTTCGGTATCCAACCCACTGCGACAAGCCCGTGCTTTTTGGGTGCTACCCCCGAATTGCTCTACCGCCGCAAAGGAAAAAAAATCGAGAGTGAAGCCATCGCCGGCACCCGCCCGCGAGGAATCGACGGCTCCGAAGACTTGCTCCTCGGCAACCAACTCCTCCACGGAAAAAAAGACCGCTCCGAGCACTCCGTCGTCGCAGAGTTTCTCCGCACCACCCTCTCCCGCATTTGCTCCGTCACTCCCGACTCGCCTCCCGCTCCCTCCCTCCTCAAACTCGCCCGCTTGCAACACCTCCGCACGGGGTTTGAAGGCACCCTGCAAAACGGGGTTTCCGATACGCAAATCCTAGCCGCAATCCACCCAACCCCAGCGACTTGCGGAAGCCCCGCCGCTCCCGCCCTCTCGTTCTTGCGAGAAAATGAGCCGTTTGACAGGGGATGGTATTCGGGCCCCATCGGGGTCGTCACCTCGGACTCCGCCGAGTTTGCTGTCGCCATCCGCTCTTGCCTCCTCCGCGGTCCCCACCTGCACCTCTACGCCGGCGCCGGAATCGTCGAAGGCTCTTCCCCTGCCGAAGAATGGGAAGAGTTGGAAAATAAAATTTCGGCACCTTTGCTCGTCGTCAAAGAATGAAACCTGCCCTCTGCTGGAACTCGACCTGGGCCGATATTCTGCTTTCTTCGTTGGTCCGTTGCGGGATCCGCGACTTTTTCCTCAGCCCCGGCGCGCGCTCCGCCCCCCTCATCAAAGCACTCGCAAAACTTCCTTCGGTCTCCGTGACCCCGCACTACGACGAACGCGGTGCATCCTTTGCCGCCCTAGGTGCCGCCCGCGCAACCAACCGCCCCTCCGTTTGCATCACGACCTCTGGCTCCGCCGTCGCCAACCTCTTGCCTGCCGCCACCGAAGCCTTCCACTCGCAAACCCCCGTGATTTTTCTAACCGCCGACCGCCCTCCGGAACTGCGCGGAAAAGGCGCGAACCAAACAATCCTGCAACCGGGCATCTTCGGCTCGTTTTCCGTTTGGCAAGCAGACCTCCCGTGTCCGGACCCCAACCTCGCCGCCGACCTCCCGAGCTGGATCGAAGATGCCGTTCTCGCCGCATCGGGCGCAAAAAATTTTCGCAAAGGCCCCGCCCACATCAACGCCCCTTTCCGCGAACCTCTCCTCCCTTTTTCCTCTCCCGCCCCTTCTCCGCAAACCCCGCCCCTTCCTCTTCTTTCCCTCCCTCCTCTCCCCCCCGCACAAATCCCTCCCTCCTGCCTTTCGGCATGCCTCTCCGCAAAACGCGGCATCCTCCTAGCCGGCGAACTCCCCCCCTCTTCGCAAAAAAAACGGAACTCGATTTTTGCATTGGCTGAACTCTTGGGCTGGCCCCTCTTTGCCGACCCCCTCTCCGGCCTGAAATGCGCGGGAACCAACGGGATCGATCACGCCGATTTTCTCCTCAAAAGAAAAGACGCTCCCCGCCCCGATTTTGTCTTGCACATCGGCGGAAAAATAACCTCGAAACGCATCGGTCTTTTTTGTCGCAACGCAATCGGCGACTGCTACTTACAAGTAAAAGAACAGCCCGGCCGCCTCGACCCTTTCGACCAAAATCCCGTGTCCGTCCTCGCCTGCATCGAAGAATTTTGTCATCTTGCCAGCACCCTCGTCCGAGAAGAAAAACGGCAAACGAAACAAAACTGGCTCGCGTCTTGGCTCCGCGCAAACCGCGCCGCCCGCGCCCTGGTAGAACAAAAAATCTCCACAACCTCTTCTCTCTCAAGCCTCCACCTCTGCCGTTTCCTCCCTTCAATCCCTGCCTCTTCCGCCGCATCGCCCCCTCCTTCCCTTTTCCTAGGCAACTCTTCGGCGATCCGCGATTTCGATGCCTTCGCGCACCTCTCCTCCCAGCAAAAATCCTGCCCCACGATTTTCGGGCAAAGAGGCACGAGCGGCATCGACGGGAATGTCGCCCACATCGCCGGCATTGCTGGCACGGGCATTCCCCTTTTTGCATGGCTCGGAGACCTCGCGGCTTTGCACGACTCCGCCTCCTTCCCGCTCCTCCGAAAAAAACCTGTTAAACTGCTCGTACTCAACAATCAAGGCGGGGGAATTTTTGACTTTCTTCCGATGGACATACCGGCAGAAACAAAAGCCGCATGGATAACGACCCCCCACGATTTTTCTTTTTCTGCCCTTTGCTCGCAATTTGGCATCCCCTACGCAAACCCCCGTTCGCCAAAAGAACTCGAAATGCTGCTCAACGCCCCCTTCAGCAAGCCAACCGTCCTAGAAATCTGCGAACCCCGAAACGAAAAACTCCAGCGAATCCAAGAGATGGACGCGGCACTCCAAGCACTTCCCTCCGAACAACTTTGGGAAAATTCGGACACCCTGCCCTCCCCGGAAAAACCATAAGCTGAATCCGTGAGATCAATGCAAAGAAGATCAGACCTCAATTTATAGGGCTTTAGAAGGCGGATCCGGTCGCAAGTTGAATT
>DYNR01000167.1:0-1102 GCA_020720945.1 Chthoniobacter flavus
CCCTATCCTTTTTTTGCCCAAAATGCAATCGGATTCAATGCTCCCAAAAATCAGCATTCAGAAGTCAGGAGTCAGAATCCCCGAAATAGGCAGCTAGACTGTTCGACTATTAGGCTGTTAGGGCTTCCCCCACTTCTTCCTTCTTCAATTTTACTTTTTCCTTCCCTCTCCCATTCTGCAATCTGCCTTCTGCAATCTGCATTTCCTTCCTCCCTTTTCGCTTCCCTTGCCCCTTTTAAAATTTCTTCTTCTGCGAGGATTAAGGGGTTGACTTTTTTCCATCTTTGCCCCACTCTCTGCATCCGAATTGACCAGCAACCCTTAAACAAACCTTCCAGCCATGTCTGAACAGAAAAAAGAAACCGTCCGCATCATTCTGCCTCCCCCGAAAGATTCCGCATCTTCGCCAGAAGTGAAAATGCCATCTCTTCCGACGAACCTTCCGCCAAAACCTGCACCGGTTCCTGGCATGATTCCCAAGCCCCCATCGGCACCAACCGTTTCTTCCATGCCTCCCGCACCCCGGCCTCCCGCCCCCCCTTCTGCCGCTGGCATCCCTACCCCTTCGATGCCCTCCGCACCTCCCTCCGCACCAAAACCTCCCTCCCCTCCTTCCGCTCCTTCGGGCGGTCTTTCCATCCCCAAACCTCCCTCCGCCCCTTCTGCGGGCATCCCTGCTCCCTCGATTCCCAAACCCCCAGGTGTCCCAATCTCTCCCGGTAGCGTCCCTCCGCAACCAACGATCATCAAAGAACCGGAACCCATTTCAAACCCAAAAAAGGAAACGGAACGAATCGTGATGCCGGAGAGCATGGCTGCCCCCGATGAAGATCTGGACGCACCCATCGTGATGCCTCCTCCTCCCATCCAACAGCCACAACAGTCTCTGCCCCAAGCAACTGTCTCGCTACCACAAGCGACCGTTTCTCTGGCAAAACCCCCTTCAGTCCAAGTGGCGCACCCCGCGAAAAACCCGCCTTCGGTTCGCCTTGTGAACCCGGCTTCGGCTTCGCAACCCATCACCATCCAGGCGCAACCGGTCAAACCGGAAAGCCCCGTGCTCGCCATCGCCGCAGCCCTGACTGCCATCGCCGCACTCGCC
>DYNR01000167.1:1202-2986 GCA_020720945.1 Chthoniobacter flavus
AGCCTCCAAACGAACATCCAAATCAACCAATAAAAACCGAAAACTATGTCAAACGCAAATGTGCTAGAACTGAACGCCTCGAACTTTGAGGAAAAAGTCATCAAATCGCAACTCCCTGTCCTCGTGGACTTTTGGGCTCCTTGGTGCGGCCCCTGCCGGATGCTTGCACCCGTCCTCGACGAGATCGCCACCGAATACGCAGGCAAGGCTCTCGTCGGCAAAGTCAATGTGGACGAACCTGCCAACCAAGCTCTCGCCGCCGAATTCAAAGTCCAAAACATCCCCGCTCTTTTTGTCGTAAAAGGCGGCGTGGTCGTGGACAAAATGACGGGCATGGGGGGCAAGGGTGCCTTGGCATCCATGATTGATTCGGTGCTCCTCTGACCCGGAGTTCGCCCCATCGAAAAACTCCTCGAAAACGGGCGGACTCTTTTCGGGAAGATGCCTCCTTCCACCACAAAACAGGAGGGGGCATCTCGCGGAAAATCCGCCCGCAACCCGCACGAAAACAGCAAAATACAACTCGTTCAACAAGTGACTGATTCAGCCAAAACTCCCCCTAAAACTGCAAAATTGGCGCTGGAGGATGGCAGGATATTCCGGGGCTTCGCCTTCGGTGCCAGCGGGACAACCACGGGCGAAGTGTGCTTCAACACTTCCATGACCGGTTACCAGGAAATCTTGACCGACCCTTCCTACCGCGGGCAAATCGTCACCATGACCTACCCGGAAATCGGCAATTACGGGGTCAATCTTGTGGACGAAGAAAGCTCTTGCCCCCACCTGCGCGGTTTCGCCATCGCGGAACTTAGCCCCGTAGTCAGCAACTGGCGCGCCGCCTCTTCCTTGGATGAATACCTCGCCGGGCGGGGCATCCCCGGCATCCGCGGCATCGATACCCGCGCATTGACCAAACACCTCCGCACCAGCGGTGCCATGCGCGGTTGCCTCACCACGGAACCTCTTTCCGATGAAGACGCACTCCGCCTCGCCCGCGAATCTTCGGGTGTCGAAGGCGTCGATTTCGTCCGCGAAGTCTCTCCCTCCTCTTCCTCGGAATGGGATAGCGAAAACAAAGCGAGCCGCCAATGGAGTCTCCTCCGCCAGTCAGCAACCGAAGTTCTCCCAGAAACCGAAGCGGATGATGCCGGCAACCAGTTCCTCCCTCTCCCCCCCGTCACCCACCATGTCGTCGCCGTGGACTTCGGCGCAAAACACAACATCCTGCGCCTGTTGCGCCAGGAGGGGCTTTCCGTAACCACCGTCCCGGCAACAACATCCGCCGAAGAAATCCTCTCGCTCAACCCTGCAGGCGTCCTTCTTTCCAACGGCCCCGGCGACCCAGCCACCCTCGATTACGCCCACCGCACCGTCCGCGACCTCGTCGGCAAACTCCCGATTTTTGGCATCTGCCTCGGCCATCAAATCATCGCCTGCGCCCTCGGCGGCAAAACCTTCAAACTGAAATTCGGGCACCGCGGTGCGAACCACCCGGTCCAAGACCTCGAATCCAAAGCCATCGCCATCACCTCCCAAAACCACGGCTTTGCGGTGGAACCTGGCTCCCTCCCCGACGACTTGGTCGTAACCCACCTGAACCTCAACGACAACACGGTCTCGGGCCTGCGCCACAAAGCCTACCCCGTCTTCAGCGTCCAATACCACCCCGAAGCTTCCCCCGGCCCGCACGATGCCTCTTACTTCTTCCGCAAATTCGCGGATGCTGTAAAAAACCACGCATCCCAACGCGAAACACCAACCCCTGACTCTTCCCTGTAACTCTT
>DYNR01000167.1:3086-5281 GCA_020720945.1 Chthoniobacter flavus
ACTCTTCCCTGTAACTCTTTCCTTTAACCCATCCCCTTAAACCCTTATGGCAAAAATACAAATCACTCTCCCCGACGGGACGGCACTGTCCCACGACCTCCCCCAAGGCTCCACCACGATCGGCCGTGCGGACGACAACTCTTTCGCCGTCTCGGCAGATTCCTTTTCCGGCCACCACGCAGAAATTTCCGTCTCCGGCAACACTTTCTCCATCAAGGACTTGCAATCCACCAACGGCACTTTTCTCAACGGCGCAAAAATAACGGAATCGCCGTTGTCCCACGGCGACAAAATCCTTTTCGGCAAAATCTCCGCCGTTTTTTTGACCGAAACCGCAACCCGCCCCACCCCCCCGCCTGCCCCCGCTTTCCAATCTTCCCCGCAACCGCAAGAGGAAGCACCCGCCCTCCCTTCCCCCGCGCAAAATTCCGTCCGCCCCGCAGATTTCAAAAACTCTTCCCCTTACCCAAAAGAGGAAAAAGATGGCCCGGACACCGTCCGCATGGCCGCCTACGCACTAGCTCTGGTCGCCTCTCTGGTGTTCTTTTTTTCGGTCTATGCCGCAACCATCATGATGGAAATTCCAGTTTTCCAAAAACCCTGACCTCCCCTTGCTCCCTCTTCTCGTGCCCGGTCTTCCCGCCCGCTAAAAACGGGCTCTCGCCATGCTCGCCAAACGAATTATCCCCTGCTTGGATGTCACGGAAGGCCGCGTCGTCAAAGGTGTCCGTTTTTTGGATTTGATCGATGCGGGCGACCCCGTGGAATGCGCCAGCGAATACGACCGCCAAGGAGCCGACGAACTCGTTTTTTTAGACATCACCGCTTCGAGCGACAACCGCGCAACGATGGTTGAAGTCGTCGCAAAAACCGCCTCCCAGTGCTTCATGCCTTTGACTGTCGGAGGAGGCATCCGCTCCGCCGAAGACTTCCGCACCATGCTCTTGGCGGGAGCAGACAAAGTCAGCGTGAATACCGCAGCCATCCACCGCCCCGCCCTCATCGCCGAAGCAGCAAACGCTTTCGGTTCGCAGTGCGTGGTTCTTGCGGTCGATGCCAAACGCGACCCCGAATGCGGGTGGCGGGTCTATACCCACGGCGGACGCAAGCCGACCCCACTCTCGGCCGTGGACTGGATCCGCCAAGCGGTCTCCCTCGGCGCAGGAGAAATTTTACTCACGAGCATGGATGCCGATGGCACACAAAAAGGTTACGACATCGCCTTGACCCGCGCGGTCAGCGAAGCCGTCCCTGTCCCCGTAATCGCGAGCGGCGGTGCAGGCGAAATCTCCCACTTGGCCGAAGTCCTCGATGCAGGCTGCGCGGACGCCGTTCTCGCCGCCTCGATTTTTCACTTCGGCAAATACACCGTCGGCGATGTGAAACGCCAACTGGCAGCCAGCGGTGTCCCCGTCCGCAATCTCTCCGCACTATGAAAAACACCTGTTGCCACCACGCCCCTCTCGCCCCCGTCTCACCGGAACGCTTTACCGTTGAAGGAGTTCTGGACTTCCTGAAAAAACTCGGCTTCCGCCAAACCCTCGGCAGACGCTCCATCGTGGAAGTCCTCTTCGCCGCAGAAAAACCCCTCGCCATCGAAGAAATCCGAACCCTTGCGTGGCAAAAAGGAAAACCAAAACTCGATTACGCCACCGTCTTCCGCCTCATCGAACGCCTCCTCGCATTGAACATCCTCGCGAAAGTGAACATGCAAAGCTCGTGCAGCTACTTCGAACTCCGCAACCCGGACAAACACTACGACCACCTGATCTGCCGCCTCTGCCGCAAAGTCCACATCTTAGATTTCCCCTGCCCCGTCAGCACGACCGAACAGCTCCTCACCGAAAAATACGGCTTCAAAAAACTGACGCACTCCCTCGAATTTTTCGGAGTTTGCCCGGATTGCTCCGCCGCCACCTAGTCAAGTCAGAAGCCAAAAGTCAGAAGTCAAAATTGCGCACAGCGCCTAACCTCCCCCCGGATAGGTGGATAGACTGTTAGACTGTTAGCTTCTCCCCACTTCTTCTTCCTCTCCTCCGTGCCTCCGTGGTTCATCCCTATTCTGCAATCTGCCTTCTGCAATTCTCCCCTCCCCACTTCCCCTCCGACGGGCAAGATGCCCGCCCTCCGTTCTCCCCCCTTCAGCTTTCAAGTTTCAGCTTTCATCCTTCTCCCCTCCCCACTTCTTCCTTCTT
>DYNR01000168.1 GCA_020720945.1 Chthoniobacter flavus
CGTCGTAACGCATTCAGCATCAATGTAACCGGCGTTTTTCTATGGGATGGCTGTGTAAGGGAATCAGAATTTGCAAATATCCCTCTTTATCCCGCAATGTGGGCGGAGCATCTTGCTCTGGTTTCTTCTCAAGCAGTATAACAGCATTTTCCGCTTCCCTAAGAGGAAAAGGGATGGCTAGGCGCTGCGTGCGATATTTATTTTTGCGAGGTTCTTAACTTGCGGCGGAGGGCATCGAGGGCGGTTTGCGAAGCCACTTGTTTGAAGGCGTTGCGATCGTAAGGGTAACAGGCTTGCCAAACTGCCGTTTCTTCGCCGCGTGCCGCCAAGCCGAAGAAAATAGTGCCTTGTGGTTTTTCTGGGGAGCCTCCGCCCGGTCCGGCGATCCCTGTCGTGGAGAGGGCGTAAGTTGCGCCGCTGGCGAGCAAGGCACCTTCCGCCATGGCTTTGGCGACGGGGGCACTTACCGCGCCAAAATTTTCGAGAAGTTTTTCTCCGACATGGAGTTGCGAAGTTTTTGCGGAGTTTGCGTAGGTGACGAAGCCTGCCAGAAAAACGGCGCTGGCACCGGGGACATCCGTGATCCGGCTGGCGATCTGTCCCCCCGTGCAAGATTCCGCTACGGCGAGGGTCGCGTTTTGTTCGGCCAGAGAGCGGACGACGACGCTTTCGAGGCTTTCTTGGGAGGTGGAGACTAGGTTTTCGCCGAGAGTGGCCAAGATGCGGTCGTGCCAGCGGGCGAGGGCGGACGGGGTGCCTACGAGGCGGAAGTCCACTTCGTTCAAGCGGGCGCAATAGCCGACTTCCAAAATTCCTTGGAGTTCGATGTGGCGACCGATGATTTCTTCTACGGCAGATTCGCCCATGCCGACGACGCGGTAGGTGCGGGCGGTGAGGTCGGAGGAAATGCGGGAGCGCAGAAGCGGGGCGACCGAGTTTTCAAAAATTGGCTGGAGTTCGCGAGGCGGGCCGGGGAGAAGGAAAATTTCAGGCCAGCCCGGTTTGAGATTTTTTGGAAAATGGAGGCCGGGTGCGGTGCCGTTTTGGTTTGGGAGGACGGAGGCACCGCGAGGGACGAGGGCTTGGCGGAGGATGGGTTCGGTCAAGGAGATGCCGCGTTTGCTGAAGCGTTCGCGGATGTGTTCTGCGGTTGCGGGGTCTTGTTCTAGCGGGAGGTCGAGGAGTTCGGCGCAAATTTCGCGGGTGACATCATCCGAGGTGGGGCCGAGTCCGCCGGTGACGATGAGGATGTCAGGGTGGCGGTTTTTTGCTTCGCAGAGGGCGTCGCGGATGGCTGGGCCATCGGGGACGGCGGTTTGTTGAGAGATTCGTAACCCCAAGGAAAGCAGAGAGTTGCCGATCCAAGAAAGGTGGGAGTTGGCGACCGAACCGAGGAGGAGTTCCGTGCCGGTGTTGAGGAGTTCGATTTTCATAGGGAGCGGGAGAATTATTTGGTTTCGCAGGCATCGAGTGTGCGGGAAAGTGCGTCGCGGCGAGGGTCTGGGGTGAAAGCCTCGAGTTGTGTTTTGAGGATGAGGCGGAATTGGGGGTCAGGTGCACCTTTGCAGTTCACCTCGTAGGCGTTCATGGTGTCGTTGATCGAGTTGCCTGCTTGGCGGACGAGGGAGAGGAGTTCTGTCGTGCGGGCGAGTTTTTTTTCGATGTTGGTTTTGGGTCGGCGGGCGAGGGTGAAAGCGCTTTCGCGGAGGTCGCGCAGGAGCGGGGCCACCATCGGATTTGCGCGGGTTTCGAGCTGGATGAGGCCGGTGGCGATGGTGGTTAGTTTCAGGGGGCCGCCCTGTTGTTTTGCGATTTCCGGGAAGGCCAGTGAACCGGAGAGCATTTTTTTTTCTTTGTTGCGGGCTACGGTTTCCGCGTGGACATCAAGGATTTTATCGAGCTGTTTGAAAGTTTCCGAAAAAGTCAGGAGCTCCGTCCGTTTGGAAGAAGCCATGCGAGCCAGAGTCAAAATCCATTGCCGTTCCAATTTTTCTTGGGAACCGCCGAAGGAAGGGAACGCTTTGAGAATCGCATCGAGGTTTAGTTCGTGTTCTCCCATCATCGAGCAGAGGTTGCGGAAGCAGGCGGGGCCGTTTGGTTGTTCTTGGAGGACGCGCAAGAGGCCGAGGCAGAGGAGGCGGGAAACGGTGGCATCGGCGACGCTGCCGGTCGTGTTTTTTTGGGTGAGGACGCTGGAGAGTGTCGGAGGTTTCGGGGCGTTTAGGATTCCCTCCAAGAGGTGGGTGGGGAGAGGATTTTTTTTGCTGAGCCATTGTTGGACAAGGGCTTGCGTGAGCCAGAAAGGGGGAGTGCGGTAGGTTTTATTGAGGGCGGGCGGGGTGGAGCGAGAGGAGAGTTCGCCGATGAGGGCGTGGAAGAACCATTCCGCCAGCTCCGGGGAACCGACGGATTTTGGGTCGAAAACGGTGAGTTGGATGCGGAGGGAGTTTCCGTCGCCGAAGAGGTAGTTGACTTGGGCGAGGTGTTTGGTTTTTTTGTTTGGGTCGTCCGAGAAAAAAACAGAAATGGGGTAAGACCAAGAGGAGGGGGGACCGATCTGGGATTGCCAAGAGGCGAGGATTTGGTCGGCAAACCCGGTGGTGTCGAAACGGAGGGAGCGGTCCGGGGATTGGACAAAAAACTGTTTCGACTGGTTTTGCGCGGTGTTGGTCGTCAGGGTTTGGTCTGCGGTTGCGGAGTGGAGCGGATGTCCAATTGCGCAGGAACAGAGGAACCCAGCGAGGATTGCATGAGCGGAGTGGAGTGGAGGGAAGGTCTTTTTGATGTCCACGAGGCTTCGATTTCTTTTGGGGTGATTTTTATCGATTGGGCGGCGGAAAGAGAGTTTAGCTGGGGGCGGTAGGAATCTGCGAAGGGAAGATACCATGGGAGTAGGCTTTGGGCGATATTGGGTTCGACGGGCAAGCACCCGATAAAAAAGGATTCGAGTGCGAGGGAGTTTTGGGAAGAGATGGCGTTTAGCGCGAATTTTGCGCGGAGCGTGGTGGTATTTTTTCCTGCGGCGATTTCGACACCGAAGACGAAGGAGCGCGAGTCGAGTTGGACAAACTGGCGGAGCACCTGGAAATCTTGGCCGAAAAGGCGGACGGATTGGTTGCGTGGTTGCCGGGTTGCGAGGAAGGCGTTGATTTGTTTTTGGGTGACAGAAAATCCGCCTTGGTAAGTCGGGTGGGTGACCAGTTTGAGCTGTTGCTCTAGGACGAGGCTCGTGTGGGGGTCGCGGGTTGCTTTTGGCGGCGTATCTGATGGGGGACGGAGAGCCAGAATCGCTGCGGCACTGAGGGCGGCGAAGGGTGCCAATCCGACGGCTGAAACGATCAGGGATGCGAGGAGGTTTGAGAAGGTGAAGGGGTCCGACTTCCGGGGTAGCGGTTTAGAAAAAGACGGTGGCTGCGAGGGGGGGGGAGGGGCGGAATCGTCGTCCGGGGAGGAGGCATCCCCTTCTTTTTTCGGCTGGAGTTTTGGGAGGCGAACCCCGCAATTCGAGCAAAAAATTTCTTCTGGGGGATTTTCCGTTCCGCAGGTAATGCAGGCGGTAGGTTTCATGCTGCTGGCGTCGTAGATGGTTTGCTTTCAGCCGGTTTCGGTGTTGCGGTTTCTTTTTTTGAACTATCGGAAGAGGGGGTGCTGGAGGGGGCGGGAGAGGAGTCTTTTTTTGCCCCTTCTTTGTAGCTGTCGCTGCGGTAGTCCGTGATATAAAAGCCGCTTCCTTTGAAAATCAGGCCTGCGCCAGTGCCGATGAGGCGTTTGACTTCGCCTTGTCCCCAAGGTTCTTGCAGGCATTTGTCTTGCGGGCAAACTTTGACGGCATCGTCTTTCATCGACTGGACCATTTCAAAAGTTTTGTTGCACTTCGCGCATTCGTATTCGTAAGTAGGCATGGTAGGAAAGAGGTGGTTTTGCGGAAAAAAATGTTGGGTCAGAAGGTGTGGATGAAGAGTCCCGAGCGGAGTTTGGGTTCAAACCAAGTGCTTTTTGGAGGCATGATTTGTCCTGCATCGGCGATGTCCATGAGTTGGTCAACCGTGGTTGGGAACATCGAAAAAGCGATGGCGCCGCGGCCGTTTTCGACGCGTTGGACGAGTTCTTTGGTTCCACGGATTCCTCCCACAAAGTCGATTCGCTGGCTTGTCCGCGGGTCATCGATTCCGAGGAGAGGGGCGAGGATTTCATTTTGGAGGACGCTGACATCCAGGCGCGAGACGGGGTCTGCGTGGGATTGGTCGGGGATCTGCAATCCATACCATTTGCCGCCGAGGAACATCGAAATTTTCCCTGGGGCATCTGGCGAGTCCGAAGCGTTTTCCGAGACCGCGAATTTTTCTTTTACGGCGGCGAGGAACTCTTCTTGCGAACGGCCGTTCAAGTCGGCGACGATGCGGTTGTAGGGGAGGATTTTGAGTTGGGTAGCGGGGAATAAAACGGCGAGGAACCAGTTGTAATCCTCTGAGCCAGAGTGAGAAGGATTTTTTTCGCGGAGTTCCTTGCCGACGCGGGCAGCGCTGGCGGTGCGGTGGTGGCCGTCGGCGACATAGGAGCACGGAATTTTTGCGAAAGCGCGGGTGAAGGCCTCGCCGCCTTCGATGCGCCAGACTTTGTGGGAGATGCCGTCCGGGGCGACAAAATCGAAAAGGGGTGTTTCTTTGCGGGCGGAGTCCACGAGGGCATCGATTTGTGCATCGTCGCGGTAGGTCAAGAAAATCGGGCCCGTGTTTGCGCGGAGGTCGCCGACGAGGCGGGTGCGGTCGTCTTCTTTGTCCTTCCGTGTTTTTTCGTGTTTTTTGATGAGGTCGTTTTCGTAGTCTTCGATGTTGCAGACGGCGGCGATTCCCGTTTGGGTGTGGGTTCCCATGGTCAGTTCGTAGAGGTAGATGCAGGGGGTGGACTCGCGTTCGAGAACCCCGTCTTTTTGGAGCTTTTGAAAATTTTCAACGGCTTTGGCGTAAACGGCATCCGAGTGAATGTCGGTGCCCGGCGGGCAATCAATTTCCGCGCGGTCCACATGGAGGAGGGAAGATGGGTTGCCGGCAGCAAGGGCGGCAGCTTCTTGCGAATCAATGACATCGTAAGGGACGCAGGCGACATCGGCGACTAAATCGGCGGACGGGCGAAGACCTTGAAAGGAGCGGATTTTTAACATAGGTGTGCGGTTTTTTAACCCCTCTAGCGAGAAATGTCAAAACTTGAAAATAACCTGAATCCGTGAGATAACTGCTGTGAATCTCTGTAATCAATTGGGCTGCAAA
>DYNR01000169.1 GCA_020720945.1 Chthoniobacter flavus
TTTTCGCTCCAATGCCTTACAGAGCTTCTTTGCATTTATCTCACGGATTCAGGTGCAAAAAAAATCGAACGCTTGGCGCATTTTTCGGTCTTACCTATGCGCTTGATTTTCGGGTGATGGAGCCCGGCAGAAAGCAGATCAACCAAACACAAACCGACGATTTATGAATTTGCAAAAGACGCAAAACAATTCAGAACTGAGCCGCCAGGTGGAGGAAGCCAGGCAATGGGTGCAACCCGTTTTGGACGAAGTCTCAAAGGTTGTAGTGGGGCAACGATCGCTGGTCCACCGCTTGCTCACGGGGTTATTGACGAACGGCCATGTGTTGCTCGAAGGCGTTCCCGGTCTGGCTAAAACGCTGACCGTTCGCACGCTCGCTTCGTGCATCGACACGGGCTTCCAGCGCCTCCAGTTCACCCCTGACCTGCTGCCTGCCGACCTCATCGGAACGCTGATTTACAACCAGAAGGACGGCGAATTTACAACGAAGCTGGGCCCGATTTTTTCCAATTTGATTTTGGCGGACGAAATCAACCGCGCGCCGGCAAAAGTCCAAAGCGCATTGCTCGAAGCCATGCAGGAACGGCAAGTCACGATCGGAGAAAACACCTACAAGCTCCCGGACCCTTTTCTCGTTTTGGCGACGCAAAACCCCATCGAGCAGGAAGGGACTTACCAACTCCCCGAAGCGCAACTCGACCGTTTCATGCTAAAAGTCCATGTCGGCTATCCGTCCAAAGCCGAAGAGCGGTCGATTTTGGAATCCATGTCCACCTCTTCCCCGAGGCTGGAAGTGCAAAAAATCGTTGATCCTGAACAGATTATCCGCGCTAGAGGAATCGTGAACCAAATTTATGTGGACGACAGGGTCAAAGACTACATCGTGGACATCGTATGGGCGACCCGCGATCCTGGGAGCTACCGGCTCAACCTCGACGGGATGATCCGCTACGGGGCATCGCCGCGCGCCACGATCTTTTTGACTCTCGCGGCAAAAGCGCAAGCGTTTTTGGCGGGGCGCGGATATGTGACCCCCCAAGACATCAAAAGCATCGGTCTCGATGTGTTGCGCCACCGCATCGGAATCAGCTACGAAGCGGAGGCGGAATCTGTAACCAGCGAAATGATCGTCGAGAAAATTTTCGCAGGGATTCCCGTGCCTTGATAGGTTCCTAGGAAAGCCCCTCCGCGAAACACGCGGGCATTTTTGCGGGGCACCTTTTCGAAGAAAGATTTTTGGTTGGAAGAAATCAGGCACATGAACACAAACACCGCCATTCTAAAAAAAATCCGGAGGCTAGAGCTGCGGACGCGCCGCTTGGTGGACAGCTCCTTTGCGGGGCAATACCACAGCGTTTTCAAAGGGCGCGGCATGAACTTTGAGGAAGTAAGGGAATACGCGCCGGGAGACGAAATCCGTAGCATCGACTGGAATGTGACAGCGAGGATGGACAAGCCCTTCGTGAAAAAATTCACCGAAGAACGGGAGTTGACCGTGCTGCTGGCAGTCGATGTCAGCGCGTCGGGAAACTACGGGAGCGTCGGGTTGAGCAAAAGAGAAATGGCTGCGGAAGTCGCTGCAATTTTGGCATTTAGCGCGATCAACAACAACGACAAAGTGGGGTTAGTTCTTTTCACTGACCGCCTCGAACTTTTCATTCCTCCCAAAAAAGGACGCCAGCACATCCTCCGCCTGATCCGCGATATGCTTTATTTTGAACCTGCCGGAAAAGGGACGGATGTCGCCTTGGCCCTAGAATACATCAACAGGGTTTTGTCGAGGAAAGCCGTGGTTTTTTTGATTTCCGATTTCATCTCGCCAGATTTCACCAAGCCGCTGACCATCGCCAGCCGGAAACATGACTTGGTGGCGTTTCCTGTTTATGACCCCGGGGAAAGGGAGCTGCCCAGCATCGGAATCGTGACCCTCGAAGATGCGGAAACGGGCAAGCAAATCGACATCAATACTTCCAGCCGAAGCGTGATGGAAGCCTTCCGTTCACAAGAAGAACGCAGGTGGCGCGATTTAGAAAAAACGCTGAAATCCAGGAGAGTCGATTCCGTCCCGCTGCGGACAGACAAGGATTACTTGGTCGCTTTGCGTTCATTTTTTGAGCAGAGAGAAAGGAGGAAATCATGAACCCGCCCGGAGGAATCCCGGCGGCTGCACAAGCGGGCGGCGGAGCACCCGCCCCCACGCCTGCCCCCATCCACGATGTTGCAGACATTGTTTCCTTTTTTCCGTATCCTCTTTGGGTTGTGGCAGTTGTCTCGCTTCTTTTCCTTGCCGTTCTCGGGTTGTTTGTATGGTTTTTATTTTTCCGGAAGCGGGCTTCCCGCCCGTTGGGAGCAAGAGAACGAGCCATTGCCGCTCTTGTCCGCCTGCAATCAGAAAAGCTTTCTCCTTACGAGTTTGGAGTGAAAGTTTCGGATATTTTGCGCGGGTATATCGATGAGGCTTTCGGCATTCGGGCGGTAACCGCAACTTCGCTGGAGTTTCTGGAAACGATCAAAGAGCACTCTCGTTTTTCCGAAGAAGAAAAACTCTCTTTGAAGGATTTTTTGGAAACAGCAGATTTGATTAAATACGCGAGAGCGGATGCGGATGGAGAGGACTTGACCCGCCTGTTTTCCGCCGCCGAAGCCGTCATTCGCAAACAGGAAGAACCCGCAAAAGATAAAAAAAGCAAAAAGGAAAGGGGTGCAGCATGAGTTCGTGGACCGTCCTGGGAATTACTTTTGCCAATTCTTGGTTTTTGGCGTTGCTTCTGTTCGTTCCCCTTTTGGCACTATTGCGCGGAAAATTTGGGGGGATGCCGGCTGTTGTATTTTCTTCGACGGCAGCACTAGAAAAAATCGGAAAAAAGAGGCGTTCGCGTGCAGGGGCATTTCTTGCCGCTCTTTCGTATTTGGCACTCGCTTGCCTGATTGTTGCCGCATCGCGCCCGCAACTCGGAAGGACGGTTTCGCGGACGCAAGCCAGCGGCGTGGACATCATGCTTGTGCTCGATGTTTCTAGGTCGATGCTCGCGGAGGATTTTACGATTGGGGCGCAACGCTCCAATCGCTTGGAGGCGGTGCGCATGGTGACCGAAAGGTTTATCAATGCGAGGAAAGACGACCGTCTCGGCATTATAGCTTTTGCGGGAAGACCCTACCTAGTAAGCCCGTTGACGCTAGACCACGCTTGGCTGATCCGCAACTTGGAACGAATAAAAATCGGCATGGTCGAAGACGGCACCGCCATCGGTTCCGCGATTGTCTCTGCGGCGAACCGACTCAAAGACAAGCCCGCAGAAAGCAAGCTCATCATTTTGCTCTCGGACGGCGACAACAATGCGGGAAAAGTGCAGCCCCTTACGGCAGCAGAAGCAGCAAAAGCTTTGGGAATAAGGATTTACACTGTCGGCGCAGGATCGCGGGGCAGCGTTCCTTTCCCGTTTCAAGACGCTTTTGGCCGACAGTTTTACAGGAATGTCAATATGGAGTTCAACGAGACCGATCTCCAAAAAATTGCGAGCACGACGGGCGGGCAATATTTCCGCGCCACCGACACCCGCTCGCTCAATGCGGTGTTCGACGACATTGACCGTTTAGAAAAAACCGATGTCGAAGTGCAACAGATCGTGCAATACCGGGATTTGTTTTTCTGGTTCTTGCTCGCCGCCGCAGTTTTTCTGATTTTAGAAATTTTACTTTCTCAAACACTATGGAGACGACTGCCTTAACTTTCGGAGAGCCGGGCTGGCTTTTTGGGGTGGCTGCGGTGCCCGCCCTCGCAATCCTTTACTGGCTTTCTTACCGAAACGGAAGAAAACTGATCGACCGATTGGTCGCTCCCCGCTTGCGCGAGCAACTGGCGGGGACTTTGAGCGCGGCAAGACGCATCGTGCGCGCTGGACTGGTGCTATCCGCTTTAGCGTTCATCGTCATTGCGATGGCGCAACCGAGGATGGGATACCGGGAACTAGAAATTAAAACCCAGGGGCGCGATGTGGTTTTGGCGATCGATGTTTCCAGGAGTATGCTGGCAACGGATGTCCCCCCGAACCGCTTGGAACGGGCCCGCCTTTTTTCTCGGGATCTTTTGGAATTTTTGCGGGGAGACAGAATCGGGGTCGTCGCGTTTGCTGGAAGCTCGTTTTTGCAAGCACCGCTGACCTTAGACCAGAGCGCAATTTTGGCAACACTCGACGAAATCAACCCGGATTTGATTCCAAAAGGCGGAACGAACTTGGCTGCGGCTATCAGGACTTCCTTGGCAGCGTTCAGTAGCGCAGAAGGAAAATCGCGCGCCATCGTCATCATTACGGATGGCGAAGAGTTGGATGCCGACGGGGTTTCTGCCGCCCGCGAAGCGGTCGATCAAGGGGTCGTTATTTTCACCATCGGAATCGGATCGGCGGAGGGGTCTCTCATTCCGATTGTCGGAGATCGCGGGAAACAGGAATTCGTGCGGGGCCCCGATGGAAAACCCGTGACAACAAAACTCGATTCTGCCCGTTTGGAAGAAATCGCAAACATCACCAACGGCTTTTATCTTCCTCTCTCCCCCAATGCAGCAAAAGAACTGTTTTTTGCAGGAATCGAATCCCTCCAAAGAGTGGAAAGCGGGTCTGGAAACTTGCGGCAACCAAACGAGCAATACCTTATCCCAACCGTCGCCGCGATCGTCTTTTTGATCGTGTGGTTGCTGGTTGGAGAACGGAAATGGCAGCGGCGCAACAAAGTTCGTCCGACTCTGGCGGCGGCTCTGTTTCTCCCCCTTTTCTCCCTATCTTCCGCTTGCGCAGAAAACGCATTTTCCCTTTATCAACAAGGAGATTACGCAGGTGCCATGGATGCGTTTTCTTCCGCTTCAAAAAACGGGCACGAAGCGGCAAAAAACGCTTTCAATGCGGGGGTGTCCGCCTACCGTTTGGGGCAATATCCAAAAGCGGTCGAGGCGTTTAGCCAAGCGTTGCTGGAAGGAGATGCGGAACTGCAAGAAAAAGCGGATTACAATTTGGGCAATACTCTTGTGCGAATGGGGGAAGCGGCTTCGGGCAAAGAAAATAAAAAACGGGAATTCCAAAATGCCATCGAAAAATACGAGAATGTTTTGAAGGCGAAACCCGATCAAAAACAAGCCCAAGAAAATATCGAAATCGTCAAAAAATTGATTGCTGAACTGGACAAGCAGGATCAACAGAAGGACAAGCAAGACCAAAAGGACAAGCAGGATCAGCAGAAGGAC
>DYNR01000008.1 GCA_020720945.1 Chthoniobacter flavus
GTTTACTGGGTGCCATGAAATTCAAAGCAAACAACGGAAGAATGCGCATCGCGCCTGATTTTTTGAGGAGGCGGGAGGAGGGGTGAGTTTGCTTTTTTTTCTTGCGGGTGCTAAACGGGAGTAGTTGCGGAGATTTTCTCCTTCCTTTGTGAAAACCCCTCTTAAAAAAAATCGGAACATGAATACGCGGAAAGCAAAAGTCTCTTTGTTTGGTGCCTGGTGCGCCGTGGCGGCGTTCTTGTTTCTGCCGGTGGTTTCCCGCGTTGTTGCGGGAGCGGATTTTGGGGATAGTTTGTATATCGACTATTCTTCGAAAGTGGATCCGAAGCGGTTGGTGGTTGCGACGACTAGCGTGATTCATGCGGGAGCGAAGACCGATTTGCGTTTGGCCCACGATGCGGGGTGCAAGGTGCTCGCCTATTTGAGCGTGGTGGAAGTCGCCCCCGATGCGCCTTACAAAAAAAAGTTCCAAGAACTCAAGATTCCCGTTTTGGGGAAGAACTCGACATGGGACAGCGAATTGCCCGACATCAGTTCCGAGAAATGGGCGGGGTTGATTTTCGGTTTGGCGGAAGAAGCGGTGGCAAAAGGGTTTGATGGTTTTTTTCTCGACACGGTGGACAGCGTTGATTTGCTGGCGGAAAAACATCCAGGCAAGGCGGAACAATACCGGGAGGCGCTGGTGGAAATCATTGTCGGGTTGCGGAAAAAATACCCCGAAAAGGCGATTGTGAGCAACCGGGGTTTTTCGATTTTCGACCGCATTGCGCCATCCATAGACGGGGTGTTGGTCGAGTCGATGTTCCAGACTTATTTTTTCGACAAGAAGAAATACGGGGAGGTGCCGCGGGCGGACAGGGCGTGGATTGCCGAGAAGTTGGGAGGCGCGAAAAAGAAAGGTCTCGCGGTTTTCGTGGTGGATTATGTCGATCCGAAGGAAAAGGAGTTGGCGAAAGAGACGGCAGAAAAAATCCGGGGGGAGGGCTTCATTCCGTTCGTGACGACCCCGGAGCTTTTTGGCGCGATGCTGGCACCGATCCGGGTGGTGCCCCGCAAGATTGCCGCCATCTACGGGCGGCAGGTCGATACGGCGAGCGGGGGGGCGAGGTATTGGCCTGCGGACACTTGGACCGCACAGTTTTTGCAGTTGCCGATCGAGTGGCTAGGCTATGAGGTCGATTACATCGATGCGGCGGCGGGGGAGTTGGCTCCTTTGGATGACAGCTATGCGGCGATTTTGTTGGACGCTTTGAGCGACTGGACTCTAGAAGTGCAAAAGTCTGTATTGCAATGGCTTTTGGCGGAAGAGCAAAAGAAAAAACCGCTGTTAGTTTTCGGGAAAATCCCGTTTGAAGGGCGGTATGCGATCGCGTTTGGCAAGATGCTCGGGATGCAGGTTGACCCCAGGACGGCGCGCACGCTCAACTTGCCCGCCGATTTGCGGGTCGCGGATTCCCCGGTGATGCGCGGGGAAATGCCCTTGCGGATGATCCCTTACAATTACCCGTCCATCGTCGCTCCGAAGGGTGCGGACATTTTGGTCGGGGCGAGTTTTACCGTTCCAGGGAAACCCGAAAAATATCCTTACGATGCGGTTTTCCTCGCTCCGTGGGGGGCGGTGGCGTTGCTTCCGTTTTTGAATTTCGAGCGTCCCGACAACATCTCGTTGTGGGGCATCGATCCGTTTGCGTTCATCGAGCAAGCCATCCACGGAAAATTTTTTCCGGCACCCGACGCGACGACGCGAGACGGGTTGCGGCTGTTTTTCTGCCACATCGACGGGGACGGCTTCGGGAACCGTTCGGCGGTCGAAGCGGGGAAGTTTTCTTCCGAAGTGATCCGCGACGAGATTTACAAAAAGTATCCCTTGCCGATTACCTCTTCGGTCATCGAAGCCGAACTCCGGGGGTTTTTGAAATACCAGAAAGAGGGGGATTCCGAAAAGCTCAAGGAAATAGCAAAGGACATTTTTTCTCTGCCCAACATCCAGGTGGCTTCCCATACTTTCACGCATCCGTTTTTTTGGATGAAAGACGACAAGACGATGACGCTTTACGAGGAGCAATCTTTGGAGATGGGCGACGAATACAGTTTCAACCGAGTCGACCCCGAGCGGCAAATCCGTGGTTCCGTGGATTATGTGCGCAAGGAACTCGCTCCGCCCGACAAGCCTGTTGATTTGATTTTGTGGTCGGGGAACTGCCGTCCGGGGCCCGAGTCCGTCGCCATCGCCGACGAGATGGGGATCGAAAACATGAATGGCGGAGATACGGCGATCACGCGCGCGAGGCCCAGCATTTCTGCCGTCGCCCCTCTTTCCATGCAGTGGGGAGACCGCCTGCAAGTTTATGCGGCGGTGCAGAATGAGATGCTTTTCACCAACGGGTTTCACGGGCCTCGGTGGGGCGGATACGCCAATGTGGTCCAGACTTTTGAGAAAACGGAATCTCCGCGGCGGCTCAAGGCGGCAAACATTTATTTCCATATGTTCATCGGAGATCGGCTGGAATCGTTGAACTCCTTGCGGACGGTGTTTGATTGGGTGATGGGGCAGAAGCTGCAAGCCACGACCGCGGTCGAGTATGTGAGGGTCGTCCGCCAGACGCACGATGCCCAAGTTTACGAGAAGGACGGGGGCGGATGGATTTTGGTCCACGGCCCGGATTTGCGGACATTCCGTTTGCCCGAAAGCGTCGGGCAGGTGGATTTTGATGCGAGCAAGAACTTGATCGGGTGGAACTTACACGAAGGGCAGATGTATGTCGCGGCGGGGAAATCCCCGCGTTCCGAGCTGTTTGTTTCCGCTTCGCCCAAGCCGCACCTCTACCTCGAAAGCTCGACGGCGGAAGCGGAGGTGACGCGTTTTGAAAAACGGGCGATCGAGCTGAAGGCAGAAGATTTCCGCCCCGTCACCGTGGTTCTTGCGGGGCTTGCTCCCGATGCCGAGTGCTCCGTCCTTTTGAACGGGGAGGCAAAAAAACTCAAAACGGATTCTGCGGGGAAACTGGTGGTGGCGGGCGGAGAAACGATGAGGCTTTTAGTGGAGGACGCGCCGTTGCCGTGAAAAAGCTTCGCATAGATCTCCATTCCCTACCCGTTTTGACCCTGCTCGTGATGGGTGTCACGGTGGCGATGCTGTTTTTTCTCATACCCAACAAGAAAAAAGTTTTGGAGAGGGCGTTCCGCGACAAAGACTTGCCGCGGATCGAGAGGATATTGGAAGAAGCCAAAGCGAAGGGAGAGGGGGAGGGCGAGCCGCTTTACGGGATGCTGCGGGGGTGGTTGGATTTGCGGAAATCGTTGGAAGCGAGGAAAGGGAAACTGTTGGACGCAGAAGAAACCGGCGGGTTGGCCGCGCCTTTTTTGGAGTTATACGGGCACGGGGAGACCGCGGCGAATGCCGCAGAAGGGATCGCGGAGACGCTGGCGCACAGCGGTTCCTACGACGCGATACGGGAGACGATTGGCGCGGTAAAAGCCAAAGGGACGGAAGCGCAGAAGAAAAAGTTTTTTCAGGAGATGGGGAAATTTTCCGAGGCGGCGGGGAATCCGTTGGCGAAAGCCTTTGTCGCGCAAGAGGTTTCGGACGGGAGTTTCGATGATGTTTTCAAGGTCGCCGAGCTGTGGCAGCAGGCGGACCGCCAAAAAGAAGGTCTGGCAGTTATCGAAAAATGGTTTGCGGACCATCCCGGAAAACTGCCGCAGGGCAGCGGGCCCGTCGTCAAAAAATACATCGAGAAGTTGCGGGAGAGGAACCGCAACGGGGAGATTACCGATTTTTTGATTGCGAGGTGGGATGCGGTCAACGAGGTGGTGGAAGGGGAATGGGCGGCGGTCGCTTTGGCGCAAGCTTCGCTCGCGTGCGGACGCTCGGCGGCGGCTTTGCCGACCATCGAAAAATGGCTCGCGGGGCATCCGGATTCCGGAAAAGTCTGGGCCTATCTTTCGGACATGGCGATGGGTGCGGGGAACCTGAAACTCGCGGTCCAGGCGTTGCGGAACTATGTGCGGCTGAACCCCGATGACACGGGGAAAAAAATGGCGGAAGCTAAAGCCTTGGAATGGAGCGGGAAGCCCGATGAAGCGTTCGATGCCTACAAGGGGTTGGCGGCGGCAGGCGACCGGTATGCGCTCGACCGCATGATCGCGCTTGCTCCAGGGTTGCACAGGAGCGACGAGCTGACATCCGTGCTCCCGCGGTTTTTGCCCGAGCAGGGGACGAATGCGGACCTGCTGCTTTTGGCGGATTTGCGGGTGTTGGAGGGCGAATACACGCAGGCAAGAAAACTGTATTTGCGGCATTTGGAGGAGCGGCCCGACGACATCGAAGTCCTCCGCGATTTAGGGGAGATTGACATGGAAGAAAACCGATATTCCGAGGCGCGGGAAGTTTTTGAAAAGATCGCCCACCTCCGTCCCCAAGACCTCGAAGCCCGACACCTCCTCGCCCGAATCGATTGGTGTGAAGGGAAGTTTGACGGGCTCGTGGACAAGCTGCGGGCTTTGGCTTACGAGACGAAAGACGAAGGCATTATCCAGGAGTTTTATTCGGCGGCGGAAAGCCGCGGAGACATTCCGGCACTGGTAGAGGCGACCGAACTCAAAATAGCGACCGACCCCAAAGTGCCGGCGGATCTTTATCGGAACCTCACTTATTTCAACACCTTGCTGGGAAGGAAAGATGCTGCGTTGCAGGCGGTTTTACGGGCGGCGGAGAAGTATCCAGACAGCCAGGCATTCCGCGAACAGGTGGTCACGGCACTCGTTGCCGACGGGAAAAAACTAGAAGCGTTGCAAGCGTTGCGGGGGTGGGTCGGGGCAGATTCCAGCAGCGATATGAAATCGGCTTACATCAGCCTTTTGCTTTATGCGGGGGATAGCGTGAAGGCACTCGAGTTCCTGCAAAATTCCCTGAGTCCCGAAGAGAAAAAAAACCGCGGGTTTGTTGATTTGACGGCGGCGTTGCTCGAAGACCAGGGGCGGCATCGGGAGGCGGAGCAACTCTACCGCGCCCTCGTCGCCGAGCATCCTCGCAACATCGATTACCACCTGGCTTTGGCGCGGAGCCTCGGGGCGCAGAAGCGGGACAGGGAGATGCGGGCGGTTTTGTTGGGCATTGATTTGGAGAAAAACCCGCAGCTATACCGCCAGGTCGCGCAGGTGTATCTCGATTTGGAAGACTACCACGAAGGGGCGGCGCTGCTGCGGAGGTATGTTTCCGGGCAAGCCGGGAGCGGAGACTCTTTGGCGTGGCGGATGCTCGGGGACGCGACGCTTTCGCTCGGGGATGCCCCGTTGTCCAAACGGGCTTACCGCAAGGCGTTGCAACTGGTGATGAAAGAAAAAAGCGGGATTTGAAAACGCGTTTTTTGATAGGGTTGCTCCCCGTTTTTTTCGTTTTCCTGTCCGCGTGGGGGCAGGAAAAACCGCTTTTTCGGACCCAGGAAATGCAGTTGCCCGAAGCGGGGTCTGGCGTGGCAGGCGGGAGCGGGGCGGAGGAGTGGGACATCGATGCGTTGCTGGATACGGCGGATGCGATTTTGGATGCGCCGGAGGAGGAGGGGAGTCCCGTGGGCAACGCGGAAGCACCCGTCAAGCGCGAGAGTTTGCTCGATATCCAGAAGAGGATGTTTTATTTGCTTGCGAGGCTCGGGAAATCGCGGACGGCGCGTCCGCTCGGGACAAAAGTTTTGCGGGAAAGGCCTTCGGACAAAGAGACGCTCCTGGTTTTTTGTTCGATGGAATTGGAGCGGAAAAATGCGGCGGGGGTGAGGCGTTACGCCAGGCGTTTTTTGGAGTTTTATCCCGATGACGACCAGGGGTGGTATTTTATTGCGGCGGCGGAGAGCGTGCAGGGGCATTACGCCGAAGCGCAAGGGATTTTAGAGAAAATGCGGGCGACGCTTTTCCCGGATAAAGAGTTTCCTTACAAGGTCGATTTGGCTTCTACGGCGAGGATGGCAGGGGATTGGAGGACGGCGCTTTCGACTTACAAGGATTTGTTGGGGAGGAAAGATGTTTCGCCGAAGTTGCGGGCGGAGGCCCGGCGCGTGCTGGATGAAATTTACCGCGAACAGCTCCCGCGTATTTCCGTTTCTACGCAATGGCAAAACCTTTTGACGACCGGAGAAATTTTGCGTTCCGAGGCGGAGTGGGAAAGCCCGTTGACGAACCGGATGCGGTTGCGTGTCAACTTGCAGCGCAACGACTTGCAACAGAAGGCGAACGGGGCAGCCCGCTCGGTCCACGAAGAATACCAGCAAGGGACGGTCGGGGTGGATGCGCTCGTTTTGCGCTCGTGGCTGCTGCGGGCATCGGCGGGGATGTCCGATGCGGGCGCTCTCGGTGCGGTAGAATTGCGGCGGAAGCTTTCCCCGACGAGGTCGTGGTTCGTCGGTGCCAGCTACAACCAGGTCGCCCAAGACAGTTTGGCGTTGGAGATTCTCGACGGGCGGCAGAGCAGGGCGTATGCGGGGTGGGACTTGACGCTCGACGACGAGATGGACTGGCGGTTTTCCGCCCTAGGGTATGTGCGGACGGCGACGGTTGGGGGGGCGCAACTCGGGACAGGAGGGGGAGGGGAGTGGCAGATAGAAAGGGTCGTGATGCGGGATCCCGTGAGCATCCGGGTCGCGTATGTCGGGCAGATTTCCGTGTTTAACAC
This sequence comes from Chthoniobacter flavus, assembly GCA_020720945.1. GTDB lineage: Bacteria > Verrucomicrobiota > Verrucomicrobiia > Chthoniobacterales > DYNR01 > DYNR01. The sequence goes on from DYNR01000008.1 coordinate 6,665, forward strand.
GACCGCGACAGACCCGGCGTTGGTGAGTCCTCTTTTCAATCCGGGGGCGATGCCTGCGCAGGAAGAAGGGGCGTTGGCCGACGAGGGCGTGGTGGCGGGCTCGCCCGAAACGCTCATCAGCCCTTACATCAATTACCAGGGGATTACGGTTTCCGCCCGCAGGGATATTTTGCCGCGATGGACGATCGAAGTCGTGGGGGTCGGCGGGTATTACATCGACACCAGCCAGCCCAGCTACGGAGGGTATTTCAGAAATTATTTTCGTCCGAGGAAAAGCGTTGAGTTTCAAACCAATCTGGGGTATCTCAGTAGCGGTGTCCAGAGCAACACGGGTTCGCAAGTTTTCGAGCTTTCCCTCGCACTCCAGATTCTTTTTTAACTTACTACCTTATGCGGCAAATAACCCCAATCGCTTTCCTCTGTTTTGTTTTAGCCCTTGCGGGGTGTGTTTCTAGGGTTGATTACGGTCCACGGAGAGCCGCGTTTTCCCTTTCTGGGAGCGTGGTGATCGCACCGTTCCAGAATGCGACCGACGACGATAATGCAGGCAAAGCGTTCGCGGATTTGGTTGGGGCGGAATTGGCGCGGCAGGGGTTGAATGTTGTGGTTTTGCCACCGAAGGCACCGAACGAGTTGGGGGAGGTTCCGCCTTACAGTGCCGAAGATTTGGCGGAAGCGGCCAAGAAGAGTCAGGCTAGCGGCATCGTGCGGGGGACGGCGATCGAGTATCGTTACAAGACCGATTTGGATGGCGACCCGGCGGCGGGCGTGTATGTGGAAATTTGGGATCCGGCGGCAAAGGGGGCGTTGTGGCATGCGAGCGGGTCGCACACCGGTTTGATTTATTCGTCCTTGGCGGGAGCGGCGCAGAAGGTGTCGCGGGATGTTGTCGGAAAAATGCCATTGCGTTGACGGGATGTTCAAGCGGGACTTGCTGGCGGAATCTTGGGAGATGATTTGGCGGGGGCAGGAAGGCCCGCGCGCCCGCTTGTTGGATTTGTTTTTGCTGGTTTTTTTGATTGGTGGGGGGAGCTGGTTTTTCGACAGAGATTTTGGCGGGTGGGTCCGGGCAAACCCGTCGCCCTTTTTTTTGGTTCCGATTTTGATGGGGGGGAAATACGGGCAGTCGGCGGGGGTGGTGGCCGGTGCGTTTTGTGCGGCTTTGCTGGCGGGGTTGGCGGTGTATTTTAATGGGTTGGATTTTGTGGAAGTGGCGGAGGCGCGCAAGGTGTTTTTGGTGGCTTTTCCGTTGGTGGGGTTGCTGTGCGGGGAAGTGCGGGGGGCGCTTTACCAAGAGGCGGCGCGTTCGGGCATCCAATTCAAACTGGCATCGCAGAGGATGCGGGCACTCGACGAGCAAGTGTTTATTTTGGGGGAAGCCAAGGATGAGCTGGACAGGGAGCTGGTGCTGATGAATGCGGACAGCGCGAATCTCGACTACGAAATCCGGCGGGTTTTGCAAAGTTCGCCCGAGAGGTTTTACGAGGCGTTGCTGGGCGTTTTTTGCCGGAAGGGCAGATTGTATGAGGCTGCCATTTACACGAAGGGGGAACCGTGGAAAAGGGAGGCGTTTGCGGGGGTTGAGGCGGATTGGCCGGAGAAGTTTGATATCGGTTCCTCGCCCGTTGTAGGAAAGGCGATGGCGAATTGCAAAATCGCGACGCTCCCGGAAATGTGGGAGTCGAGCCCCAGCGAAGTGAACGACTATTTGCTGGCTTGCCCGATCGGGGACGATGTGGAACCCAATGGCGTTTTGGTTGTCAAAACGATGGACTTTTTTGCGATGAACGCGCGGGGTGTGCAGACGATCCAGATTATCGCCCAGTGGGTTTCCGAGTTTTCCGGGATGGGGAAAAAGGCGAGAGGGTTTTTCGATCCTCGGGGGTTGGTTCCCATCGGGGATTTCGGGCGGATGCTCGAGCTTGCGTGTTTGGTGCAGCGGAATTTCCGCCTGATTTCTTCGGTGATTTTGTTTCGTGCGAAAGGGGGAGAAGGGGGGACATCTGAGGATATTCTGAAGTCGGTGAAGGGGGCGGTCCGCCTCGGGGACACGCTCAGCACGATGGAGGGAAAACCGGCGCATATCGTGATGCTTTTGCCGTTGACCGGGAAGCGGGGGGCGGAGATTTGCGCGGCGAGGTTCCGCGAATTTGCGGGGAGCCAAGAGGGGAAGGTAGCGTTGGTGGGAGACATTTTTTGCACGAACGACCATCCGAAAAAAGAAGCGATGCTCGCCGCGATATTGAAGGAGTTGGACGAGCCATGATCGTGCCGTTGTCCGCGTGGGTGTTTGGGCTGTTGGTAGAAGCCGCTGCGGCTTGGTTTATTTTTGTTTTGGATTTGCCCGTCGAGGCACTTGTTTTGCACGCTGCGGCGTGTGTGCTTATTGCGGTCGTCGGAATCCGCGATTCCTCCCAGAGCAGGTTTTTGCCAGGGGCATCGGCGTGGTTGTTTGGGGTGATGCTGGCAGTTCCCGTGGCGGGGCCGATTTGCGCGTTGATTTTGGTGGGGGTGATTTTTCTTTTGTCCGAAAAAGAGCGGGACGAAGACCGGATCGTGCTCGGTTTGCCGGGGGAAGAAAATGCGCCAGAGGGCATCAACAAAGATCGTGCGAGGTCTATTTTGGAGACTTTGGCATCTGCGGATACGGAGGCTAGGAGGGAAGCGATTTTGTCGTTGCGTTCCGAGATTTCCCCTTCGGCGGTTTTGATTTTGCAGAAAGCGGTGGGAGACAGCGATGAGCAAGTGCGGAATTACGCGCAGTCGCAACTCGCGAAATGGACGGAGCAATCCGAGGCGCGGATCAAGCGTTTCACGGAAGCTAGCAAAAAGGAAGGGGTGTCGCCGACGGTGTTTATGGCTTTGGCGGAAAGCTTGGTGGAAATGGTTCTGATTCACTTGGCGGGGCCAGAGGTCGAAGGAAAATATTTGCGGGGGGCACTTGCCGCGCTCGATCGCATCGAGGTCGGCAACCCGTTGCGGAAGAACGCCGACCTGCTGGCGACGCATTGCCATTTGCGGTTGCGGCAGATCCCGCAAGCCAGGGAGGTGTTCGACCGGTTGGAGTCCGCCGGGTTCGTCCATGAAGCGATGGACGCTTTGCGCTTGCGCGTGCTTTTCCACGAAAAGAGGTGGTCTGCGTTGGTCGAGAAGTTGCGGGTTCCTTCACCGTCCTCATCTCCCGACCTTATCAAGTGCAGGAATTTTTGGTTGAGCGGGGGGAAGAGCGCGTGAGCATTCCCGATGTGTGCCTGCTTTTGGAGGGGACTTACCCGTATGTCCGCGGGGGGGTTTCTTCGTGGGTCAACCGCCTTTTGGAGCTGCATTCCGATTTGACTTTCGCGTTGTTTTTCTTGGGGGCGAACCAGAAATCTGCCAGCAAGCAGTTCTATAAAATCCCGGAAAATGTCGTGATTTTCGAGAAGGCGTTTTTGTTCGAGAAGCCGTCCGAGGAAGATTTGAAGCCGGCGCGGTTGGGGAAGCAGACGCTCGGGGAATTGCGGGATAGGCTTGCGGCACTGTATTTGGCGGAAGGCGATGAGGTGCGGGTGAAGGCGGCGCTCGATTTTTCTATCTGGTTGGAAGGCAAGGGGAAAGATGTCCGTTTCGGAAATTTGCTCGAGGAGCGCGTGTGTTGGGATGTGTTGCGCGAGGTGTATGAGCGCGGCTTTTACGAGGTTTCGTTCATCGATTTTTTTTGGACATGCCGCATCATCCACGCCCCGCTTTGGCAGATGTTGAGGGCGTTGCCCAAGGTGCCGAAAGCGGCGGTTTACCACAGCATTTCGACCGGGTATGCCGGGGCGATGGGTGCTTTCGTCGCGAGGCTCAAGGGTCTGCCGTATTTCCTTTCCGAGCACGGGATTTACACCAAAGAGAGGATGATCGAAATCACGCAAGCCGACTGGATTTACGAGCCGAAGAACACGAGTTTTTTGTCTGGCTCCGCACGGTTGGCGCTCAAGAATATCTGGATTCACATGTTCTCCTTTTTGGGGAAAATGACTTACGACACGGCGGACCCCATCATTTCCCTTTACAGCGGAAACGCCCGTTTGCAGAGGGAGTTCGGTGCGGCGGTTGACCGCGTAGAAATCATCCCCAACGGGATCTTGCCCGAGCGGTTTGCCGAAAGCCGCGCGAGGAGGAAGGAGCAGATGCCAGAAGACCCGGCGGCGTGCCGCATCGGGTTTGTCGGAAGGATGGTTCCGATCAAGGATGTAAAAACGCTTTTGCGGGCGGCGAGGATGGTTGCCGATGTGATGCCGCAGGTGCGTTTTGCGTTGTGGGGGCCGACGGACGAAGACGAGGAATACTTCGCGGAGTGCCAAGAAATGATCGTTTCGCTGGGGCTCGGGGAAGTGGTAGAATTTTGCGGTAGCGGGAAGGTCGAAGAGATTTTAGTGACGGTCGATGTGCTGGTTTTGACGAGTATCAGCGAGGCGTTGCCCCTGGTGATTTTGGAGGCGTTCGCGTGTGGGATTCCCGCCGTTTCCACGGATGTCGGGGCGTGCCGGGAGCTTCTCAACGGGCGCACCGAAGAGGACAAAGCGGTGGGGCGGGCCGGGATTTTGACCGGGATTTCTTCGCCTTCCGAAGTGGCGGAAGCGTTGATCCGGATGGCGAAGAGCCGGGAGATGCGGGAAAAAATGGGGGAGGCGGGACTGGAGCGCGTGAGCCTTTTTTACGACGAAAAGAAAATCATGGCGCGTTACGATGAAATCTATAAGACCTTGAGCGCGAGGGGGCACGAGCTATGGCAGGCATAGGGTTCCGGCTTCAAAAAATCATGAAAAGGCAAACCTATTTTGCCTTTTTGCAGGCGTATCTTTACGCGGCGTTGATCAGCAGCGGGCCGCTCGTTCTTTCCATCGTTTCGCTTTCTGCGCTCGGGATGGCGGTCGCGGTTTTCAACGCGCCGGAAATGTCCCTTTTTTACACTTCCGTCACTTTCATTTACAGCACCAGCATGATTTTGACGGGGTCGGTGCAACTCGTTTTAGTGCGGTGTGCCGCAGACGCGGATTTCGGAGGGAAGCGGGAGTTGCTTTGGCCGCTCATTTGCCGGTTCATGGCGGTCGTCGTTCCTTTGCAAATTCTTTTCGATGGATGGTTTTTCTTTTTTTGCACGGAAACGACGATGGTGTTTCGGATTTCCTGCGTGATTTTAGGGGTGCAGGTGGGGATGATGTGGCTTTTGAGCGGGTTGCTGACGGCGATGAAATCCTACAACCGCGTGATCGCGTCTTTTGCGGTCGGGTATGCGGCGAGTTGCGGGTTTGGGTATTTGATGTTTCGGGTGATGGGGCCGGAGTGGATGATGGGAGGATTTGCCGCCGGGCATTTTTTGTTGATTTTGTTGTTGCTGATTTGCATCCGCAGGGAAACGCCCGATGCGAAAGAGGCGGTGGAAACGCTTTCCGTGCCGGCGGCCATGACGACTTATCGTTTGGTCGCTCTTTGCGGGCTGGTTTACAACATCGGGATTTGGTCGGACAAATTCCTTTTTTGGTGGTTTGGGGAGGGGAGGATCCAGGTGAACGGCTTGCTTTACGCGATGCCGTTGCATGACCAGGCGGTTTATTTCGGGTTTTTGAGCATCATGCCGGGGATGGCGATTTTTTTGTTGAAGTTCGAGACGGAGTTTTCGATTCATTACAAGCAATTCTTCGATGATGTGATCGGGAAGGCGCCGTTGGCGAGGCTGGAAGAAGATCGGGGAAACATGGTTAAGTCTTTGCACCAAGAGATGTTGTTGCTGGTCAAATACCAGGGGGCGGTGACGATTTTGCTGCTGGCGGTTTCGGAAAAAATCATGCCGGCGTTGGGGTTGGGGGCGTTGCAGACGGGGGTGTTTCAAGTCGTGTTGCTGGGCTCTTTTTTGCTCGTGCTGTTCCTGACTTTTTTGACGGTTTTGTTTTATTTGGATGAGAGGGGTTCGGCGTTGATTTGTTGCGGGGTGTTTGCCGGGACGAATATCGTGGTGACGGGGGCGAGTATTTATTTTGGCGAGCAGTGGTATGGGGTCGGCTATGTCGCGGCGGGGATGGCGGGGCTTTTGGCGGGGTCGTATTTCTCCGAAAAACACCTGAAAGAACTTTTGTTCGTGACATTTACGGGGCAACCGATGTATCCAGAGGTGTCACCCCAACAAGAAGAGTTGCCACCAGAATGAAAATTTTAATCACAGGAGGCGCCGGTTTTATCGGAAGCCATATCGTTGAACTGTTTCAAGGCAAGTCGGAGGTTGTTGTTTTCGACAATTTGCGGACTGGATACCGGAAGAATCTGGAGGGGTTGGAGCACGAGTTTGTTTTTGGGGATGTGCAGGATGCCGATGCGTTGCGGAGGGTGATGCGGGGGGTCGATTATGTTTTTCATCTGGCGGCGCTGGTGAGCGTGCCCGAGTCGATGGAAAAGCGGGAAGAGTGCGTGAAGATCAACTCGTTAGGCGTATTGAATGTGTTGCGGGCGGCGGCGGAGCAAGGGGCGACAAAACTCGTATTTGCCAGCTCCGCAGCAGTTTATGGCGATAATCCCGTGAGCCCAAAAGTCGAGACGATGCGGAGGGAACCGCACAGCCCGTATGCCGTGACGAAGTTGGACGGGGAGTATTATTGCGACATTTTCAACAAGGAAGGGTGGCTGGAGACGGCTGCGATCCGTTTTTTCAATGTGTTTGGACCGCGGCAGGACCCTCACTCCGCTTATGCGGCGGCGGTTTCTATTTTCATCAAAAGGGCGTTGGCGAACGAGGCGATAACGGTCCACGGAGACGGCGGGCAGACCCGGGATTTTATTTATGTGAAAGACATCGTGCGGTGTTTGCGGCATTGCGCGTTGACGCCGGGGATCTCGGGGGTCTTCAACTGCGGCTACGGTTCGTCCATCACCATCAACGAGTTAGTCGAAACCATCGTAGCCAAGACGGGGTCGACGTCGGAGGTGTTGCACACGGAAGAGAGGGATGGGGACATCCGGCATTCGTGCGCGAATGTGGGGAAGTTGCTGGATACGGGATGGAGGCCGATCGAGGGGATGCAGGAGGGGTTGGCGGCGACGATCGAGGATTACCGCAAGACGCACGGGCGCGTTTGAGCGGAGGGGGAAGCTTTTTGGGGAAGCGGGGTCAGCTTTTTTTGTCGAGGGTTTTTTTGCGGGGTTTCGGGGTTTTGCCTTTGAGCGTATTTAGTTCTACGCGAGAGAGATGCCGCCATTCGGCGGGGCGGAGATTTTTTAGGAGCACGGGGCCGATGCGGGTGCGGGTGAGGCGGACGACTTCGTAGCCGAGGCTGTAAAACATCAGGCGGATTTGCCGTTTGATGCCTTGGCGCAAAATGACTTTGTATTTTTGCGGGGAGATGCGGGTCACGCGCTCCATCCTGGCCCTGCCGCCTTCGATGTGGAACCCGTCCGTCAGTTTGGTTTTGTGGTGGAGTTCCAGCGGGTGGTCGATGATGACTTCGTATTCTTTGTCCACCTCGTGAGAAGGGTGGGTCAATTCTTGGGCGAAGTTGCCGTCGTTGGTCAGGATGATGAGGCCTTCGCTTTCTTTGTCCAGGCGTCCGACATGGAAGATTCTCCCGAAATGGCGGGGGACTAGGTCGAGGATGGTTTGGCGGTCGTCAGGGTCCGAGCAAGTGCTGAGAAACCCCGCTGGTTTGTGGAGGGCGATATAGACGGGGGAGCGGGAGCCGACGATTTTGCGCCCGACTTTGACGACATCGCCGGGGGCGACTTGTGTCGCCAGGCTGGTGACCGAGTGGCCGTTGATCGTCACCATTTCTTGAAGAACCAAGTCTTCGCAAGCCCTTCGGGAGCCAAGCCCCGCAGAAGCGAGATAGCGGTTGATTCTCATGGAGTTAGAGGTTTTGTTTCAAAAGAAAAAAAGACCCCGGCGAGGTTTTCCTGCGCCGGGGCCTGGGAAAAATACGGAAACGGCAAAAAGCCCCGACCTATTCTTCGGGTTTGGTTTTCGGCAAGCCGATAACCCTGCGCCCCTCGTTCCATTCCCCGCGCTTTTGCATCAGCTCAACGCGTTCAAAGCGTTTCAAAACGCTGCGCTTGGCGGTAATTGTACTTTTGCCTTTTAGACTCGGATGTTGACTCATAGCGGGGCAGTCTTGCCCGATTTTTTTCGTCATTGCAAACAGAAAAATGAAAAAAGCGACAGGTTGCCGGTGGGGCGGCGGGGTGGAGAGGGATTTTGCGCTCGGGTTGTTTCGTGGTGGAGGCGGGCGAGGAAACTTTGCGAAAAGCGGAAGGATTTTTTCTTTGCCGTAAAAAAAACGGTTTGTGAGCGCGTTGGCTTCCGTTGTTTTGTTTTGGAAATCAAGGAGTTATCGGAATGGATGGCGGCGGTTTTCCGGGGGTGGCGCAAAAATAATCTCCGGGGAAACGAAAAGCTTGCTTGACCTAGCAACGGAAATTCTCCCTAGTGGCAATCCGAGAAATTACCGCGAATTTACGATTATGCCATCCACCGTTTCAATCAAACAAACACTTAAAGCCGCCGCCCGCATCGCGTTTGCTGGGCTGATTTTGCTTTCCGCTTGCGCCCCTGCGCTGGGGCAGGTGCCTTCCGGCCCGATCATCAAGCAATTGGACATCCAGTATTCGGGCCCGGAATCGATCAGCCGGGAGCGGATCATGGCAAATTTGGCGACGCAGGTCGGGCAACCGTTCACGCAGTTTACGGTCGAGCAAGATTTGCGTGCGCTGTATGCGACGGGGTTGATTTCCAACGCCCGTATTTTTGCGGAGCCGATGGAGGGCGGGGCGAAGGTGACGGTGCTGGTGCAGGGCAAGCCGGCGGTTTCGGAAATTTTCATCGAAGGGGCGCAGCAGATCCCGATGAAGCGCATCCGCCGCGACATCACGCAAAAAGTCGGGGAAGCGTTGAGCGAAGAAAAGGTGGAAGCCGACCGCCAGAAAATCTTAAAGCTTTACCAAGACCGCAATTACAGCGATGTGAAGGTCGAGACCAAAATCGTTACGGACGAAAAAAACAACACGGCATCGGTGGCTTTTCAGATCGAAGAAGGCTCGAAAATGATCGTCAAGCAGATCAACTTTGTCGGCAACGACTCGGTTTTGGCGCGCGATCTCATCAAGGCGATGCCGACCAAAACGCGGAACTTGCTCTATTTTTTCAACAAGAGCGGGCGGCTTTTGCCGGGGCAGGTCGAAGAAGACCGCGCCGCGATTCGTGCGTTTTACCAAAACAGGGGGTTTGCCGATGCCGCGGTCACGGATTTTCAGGTGGAACGGTTGAATGATGGGACAGGGGTCGCCTTGACCATCACGGTGCAAGAAGGCGTGCAATACCACATCAACAAAGTGACATTCGAGGGGGAAGCCGTGGCATCCGCCGAAACGCTGCGCTCGTATTTGGCGATGAGAGAGGGTTCTCTTTACACCCCAAAAGGGCTGAATACCGACCTGAAAACGCTCCGTGATTTTTACGGGACCGAAGGGTATGTGGATCTTTTGTTGATCCCCGAAATTGTTCCGGCGGGCGAAGGTGCCGTCGATGTGAACTACCGTTTGGACGAAGGCGTGCAGTCCTATGTCAACCTGGTGAATATCCAGGGGAACACCCGCACCAAAGACCATGTGATCCGCCGCGAACTCGCTTTGAAACCGGGCGAGATTTTCGACACGACCCTCATGGATGTGAGCCGGGAGAGGCTCATGAATTTGAACTATTTTTCCAAAGTGGATGCGGTGCCGCAAGATACGCTTGTCCCTGGGCGGAAGAACTTGAACATGATCGTCGAAGAGAAGCGGACAGGTTCGTTCAACTTCGGTGCCGGGTTTAGCTCGATCGACAGCTTGGTTGGTTTTGCCGAGTTGCAGCAGACCAATTTCGACATCCTCAATTGGCCGAAGTTCACGGGGGGTGGGCAACGCTTCCGCATCCGCGGGCAATACGGGATCGAACGGAGCGATTTCGTGATCGCGTTCACCGAACCCTGGTTCCTCGGGCAGAAGCTTTCGTTCGGGATTGAAGGGTTTTACCGTGAGGCGGGCTTCCTTTCCCCTGTTTACGACCAGAGGAATTACGGCGTCGCTTTCCAGTTGCGCAAGCCTTTGACGAAGTTCCTTTCCGCCAGGGCGGAATACCGCGTGGAAGGGATCGAAATTTACAATGTTGACGACAACACGCAGTATTTGGACGATGGTTTGTGGAATGACGAGAATACGAGCGACGAGCAGGCGGGTGCAGTCATCCAAGATGCCGCCGGCTTTTACACCCGCAGCGCCGTCATGGGGGCAGTGACCTGGGACACCCGCGACAGTCTTTTCTTGACCCGCAAAGGCGAAATCGTTGAAATGACGATGTTTGTGGCTGGCGGCGGGCTTGGGGGAACCGTGCAGGATTACGGCATCAACCTCACGGCGGCAAAGTATTGGTCTTTGCCTTGGGACATGATTTTTCTTGCCAAGGGAGAGTTGGGGGTAGTCGATGGTTGGGGGAACCCGAACTATGTCCCGCTTTTCGACCGGCTCTATCTGGGAGGAGCCAACAACATGCGCGGGTTTGATTTCCGCGAGGTTGGCCCGAAAGACCAATACGGTAACCCCATCGGCGGCAACTCGTTAGGTTACATCACCGCAGAAATTACTTTCCCGATTATCTCCCGTTTGCGCGGTGCGTTTTTCACGGATTGGGGCTATGTCAACGCAACTTCGTATGATTGGGCGACGAACAATGTCAATGCGGACTTCGGGTTTGGCGTGCGCCTAGATTTGCCGATCGGCCCGATCCGGCTCGACTACGGTATCCCTTATCTCTCCGACCAGTTCAACGGCGGTTCCGGCAAATTTAATTTCAATATCGGCTACCAATTTTGAACATTCTCGGCGGAAAGGAATCAAACTCTGCGATTGCCAAAACAACAAATGGCAGCTATTTCCATCGAACCACACGAATTCATCACGACCAATACCTATAAATCCAAACTATGAAACTACGATACTTGATCCCTGCTTTAGCCGTTGCCGCATTCGCACTTCCCTCTGCCCAGGCGCAGATGAAGGTTGGCGTTATTGACATGAACGAAGCGTTTGTCGGTTACAACAAGACAAAAGACGCGGAAGCGAAAATCAAAGACGCGCAGGCGCAGGCGAAGAAAGAGCTGGACCAAAGGCTTGAAACCTTGAACAAGTCAGTCGAAGAAATCAACAAGCTGCAGCAAGACATCCAGAAGCCCGAGTTGAGCCAGTCCGCAAAAGAAACCAAGATGCGGGAACTCAACGACAAGGCGAACGATGCGCGTAACCTCGACCGGGAGGTCGCCGAGTTCCGCCAAACCCGCGACCGCCAGCTCCAAGAGCAATATATGCGGATGCGCAAAGACCTCATCGACGAGATCATGGTTGTCGTCAATGACAAGATCAAGGCGGGCGGCTACGACATCGTGCTCGACAAGTCTGGCATGAGCATGGGGCAGATTCCCGTTTTGCTTTACGCGCGCAAGGACATGGATTTCACTCCCGCCATCATCGAGGCACTCAATAGTGCTGGGAAGTCCGAGCAAAAGCCGAAAACGGCGAAATAATTTTTCTGTATTTTTCAACTGCCCGCAGGGAACCCAAGAAACGGTTTTCCTGCGGGCTTTCCTTCTTTCAAACCAAAACTGTTTTTTTATGGCGGGAATTCAACTGGGAGAATTGGCGGGGCGTCTCGGGTGGGCGGTCGATCCTGCTGTCGCGGGGAAAATAATTCACGGGGCGGGGTCGCTGGATCACGCAAGTTCCGATGATGTAGCGTTTTATGCGGATACGCGTTACGGGCGTGCGCTGAAAAAAACCAGGGCGTCGGTCGTTCTTGTGCCGACCGATTTTTCCGATGAAATCCAGTCACCGATTATCCGTTGCGAAAATCCGGCGGGCGAATTTGCGAAGGTGTTGGAGTTTTTCCGTCCTCCCGCCATTGCGTGGGAAAAAGGGGTTCACCCGACGGCGGTAGTGTCGTCTGGGGCAAGGGTTTCGCCCGAAGCTTCCGTCCAACCCTACGCCGTCATCGAAGACGGTGCGGAGGTCGGTGCGGGTTCTGTGATCGGTGCTTACACTTACATCGGGCATCGTGCGAAGGTCGGCGAAGACAGTTTTCTCCATCCCCATGTTGTCGTGGAAGAGCGTTGCGTGGTGGGAAACCGCGTTATTTTGCACGGCGGGGTCGTGGTCGGTTCCGATGGCTTCGGGTATGAGTTCAAGAACGGGAGGCAGGAAAAAATCCCGCAAACCGGGATTGTGGAAATCGGGGACGATGTCGAGATCGGGGCGAATACGACGATTGATCGTGCGAGATTTGGGAGGACGCTTGTGGCGGAAGGCGCAAAGATCGACAACCAGGTGCAGATCGGACACAATGTGACCGTCGGGCCGCACTCGGTGCTTTGCGCGCAGGTCGGGATTTCTGGTAGCACGAGGTTGGGGAGTTATGTGACGCTCGCCGGGAAGGTCGGGGTCAACGGGCATATCGAAATCGGCGATCAGGCCATGGTCGGTGCCATGTCCGGGGTTGTCCGCAGCATTCCCGCCAAGGAGATTTGTGCGGGACGCCCGCCTCTTCCGATGAAAGAATACAAGCGCAACTATGTCCAGTTGCGAAACATCCACAAGCTTTACGATCGCGTGAAGGAATTGGAGGCAGTTTTGGAAAAGGCGGGGATGTTGCAAAAGCTGCGGGCGACCGATGCGGGAGAAGAGGGCTGAAGGAGTTTCGATTTTATGAAAGCACTCATCCTTTTCTTTGTTTTGTTGTCGGGTGCGGTTTGTGCCGATGCGAGCGACGCGGTGTTTGTCGCCCCTTTGCCGAAGAAAACCGAGATGCAGGAATTTCCTGTCGAGCCGAAAGCCAAAGGGCTCCAAGGCATTGTCGCGCAACTGTTGCGGGTCGCGAAGCCTCTCCAGTTGATCAACCCTTTTGCGCCTTCTTACTACGGGAGCGGGGAACAGAATGTGACTCCATCGTCCGAGTTTTCTCAGCCGTATCCGAATCCGCCCGGCCT
>DYNR01000460.1 GCA_020720945.1 Chthoniobacter flavus
TTTCTCTTTCTCTTTTGAGCATTCCTTTCCCCCTCATGCACATCCGTTGCTGATGAGGCGAAAAACGGGGGGTGCCGGGCGATCGGGCAAAACGGGAATTTTCCAAAGACGGAAAAAACTCCCGTTTTTTGGAGGCCGTCTTGCGTCCGCATCCGGGCAAGGAAAAGGGCAAAAGCTCCGATCTTTTTACCCCGGCCTAATGCGTGAATAGCCCCGCCAATTTCCGGAAAATCCCCAGCAATAGAGAGGGTTTTGCGTGCGTCTGGTTTACGGAGTTTCCGGAGAACCTACGCCCAGGTTCTTCCCCTGTTCCAGCAGATGAAGCTTCGGGCGGCGAGGGGTCTTGCCCTCCCCCCTGCGAACAGAGAATAGTGCTGTTGCCCGTTCGCTCATAAATGTATCCCTTGGATGAAATGCTTTCTTTGGCCGCCTCCCGAGCAGAAATACAAATCTTGCCGACCATCTGCTTGGAAACGCCCAGCGAACTAGCGATGGAAGAATAGCTCTCTCCATCTGCCGAACGCAGAAGAACCTCCGCATCCCGCGCAGGCAACTGCCGGAGCACGCCGTGGAGGATTTCTTTGCTTTCTTTTTGCGCAACGGAATCTTCGACGGGGCTGCCGTTGCCGGCCGATTCTAGGAAGGGAGATGCCGGTTCAACGACCGCTTCGTGCGTTTCCCTTTTTTTTGCTTTTCTCACTTCATCTATGAGGCGATTTTGGATGACCACCGTGGAGTAGGCCTCGAAATTTCCTTGCTGGCCGGCAAACGAGTTTGCCGCATCCCAAAGAGCCAAATCTGCGAGCGCATAGATTTCATCGCTGCTCATTCCCGGGATATCCAGGTAGCGTCCAGCGACGGTTCTGGCGTGTTTTTGATGATCCCTGTACAACTTCATGGCCTCAGACATAACGGCGATTTTTCTAAACTGAGGTGGCCCCCGATTTCCGACCAAAAGAAGTCAAAAATAACCTTTTGGGAAGGACTGAATCGTTATTGTTATGGTCGCTTGTTTGCTGTCAATGATTCTGGGGAAACCTTCATTTTTGTGTTCCGTAACAGAAGTCTGAGGTACCTCGGAGCGGAGAGGTCTCCGAAGCTTGGGAGACCGGCAAAGCCTACCTATCCTTCAGCTAAAAAACAAACCAGAAAGAAGTACAACCAGCACCTTCAGACAAAAACAAGCAGTTGCTTTTACAGAAAAAGATTTACGCAGCCATGGAAAGAAAGGCTCACTCAACTTCACAATGCTGCGCTTTCAGAGGCTGAAATAACAAAAGCCACCGCTGAACCGGATCACTCCAAGATTACTTTGCTTGGGGATGTGTCCAACAATGGCTTTGTCGACAAAAACTTAGCTCAATGGATTGCAACTGTCAACCCCGAAAATGTCTCAAAAGTAATTGACGCAAACGGCGAGCCATTAGAGGTTTATCACCGGACGGATGCAGATTCTG
>DYNR01000170.1 GCA_020720945.1 Chthoniobacter flavus
AGAGTGCAACCTTGCCAAGGTTGACGTCGTGGGTTCGAATCCCATCATCCGCTCCCCCCTTGCAAATCAAAGACTTACGAAGATTTGCCCCCCAAAAAAGCCGCTAGTGCTAACGCCTAGTGCTAACAAGCCCAATTTTGTTCGCCATTGTTTGCCAAGGTTTTTACGCTGTCTTTTTGCTCCTGAATCCGTGAGATAACTGCTGTGAATCTCTGCAATCAATTGGGCTGCAAAGGCTTGGAAAAAACACGCAAAAGACTTGAGAGGGTATTCCTTAGTTTTTCCCAAGCCCTTTTGCTCCAATGCCTTACAGAGCTTTTTTGGATTGATCTCACGGATTCAGGTGGACACTTGCAAGAAAAGATTGGAACATTTTTCGATAGTTTGCCAGACTCGGCGAGTGTCTGGACAGATGAATTTTCACGACTTAATTGAGAGAGCTACTTGTGCGTGGATCACGCAAGAGAAAGCGAATGCGCAATCCTTGCCTAGACAGATCGTCGGGCATATTGAAAAAGTTGGCAAGCTTCGCAGCCCGCAACGAGAGGCCATCGAGATTTATCTTTGGCTCAAATTTGTCGGTCAAAACCGCCCGTTGAGTGAAATCATCCGCGCTGGAGTTTTGCGCGATTTTCTCGAACCCCATCCAGCGCTGTGCCGCAATGCGACGGCGGAATTTCTCTATCGTTTCGCCAAAGGGAACGAACTCAAAACTCTGGCCGAAAAGGTGAAGGATGACCCGCTGGGAACCAAGGAAGACTGGGATGCTTTCCTTGATGCGTTGCTCCACGATTTCCGGTATCCGAATTACCTTTTCAGTCTCCCGATGGGGGCGGGCAAAACCTATCTCATGGCGGCATTCATTTATTTGGATTTGCACTTTGCGCGTCTGCACCCGAACGACCCGCGTTTTGCCCGCAACTTCGTTGTGTTTGCGCCGCAGGCATCCAAGACCGCCATACTCCCATCGTTGCAAACCATTCGGAATTTTGATCCGTCGTGGGTTCTGCCAAAAAATGATGCCGACGAACTGCGCCGTCTCGTGCATTTCGAGATTCTTGACAGCATGAGTTCCAAGCGTCGCGATAAATTGCACGGGAACAACCCCAATCTTGAAAAAGTCAACCGCCTCACGCAGTCTAGAGATTTCGGTCTCGTGTTCATCACCAACGCCGAGAAAGTCGTGATGGAAAAGCTTTCGGCGGAAGACCAGCAGATTGCCGACCCAGAAAGCCTGTTTTTTGACGAGAAAAAAGCGAATGAAGTCGTGAAAGTCAATGCGCTACGCGAAAAGCTTTCCCAAATCCCCGGAATTTCCGTGATTCTCGATGAGGCGCACCATTTCTTCAGCAGTTCAGGTGATGACGAAAAAAAACTCAAACTCGCGGTGGATGTGCTCAACCAGCACGGTCATGTTTGCGCCGTCCTAGGTTTTTCTGGCACGCCGTATCTGCGCCATCATGTTCCGCTTGCCGGTTCCAAAGTGAAGCTGACCCAAATCCAGCTCATCACCTACCATTACTCGCTTGCCGACGGAATCGGGCGTTTTCTAAAAGTCCCGCATGTCACCGGCAAGAATATCGCTGGCGGCGAGTTTGTCGGTGATGCGCTCACGCATTTCTTCAAGGATTACGACCGCATCTACCCCGACGGCACGGAAAGTAAAATCGCCTTCTACTGCCCGAGCATCGAAAAACTGAACACGGAAATTCTTCCCGCTGTCCGCGCATGGTATGCCGCGCATCGTCCAGGCAAAGAGGAGGAGGAAATTTTCCGTTTTTATCGCGGTGTGAAGAAATCGCAGAAGTCGTGGGTGCTCCCGAAAGACAGCGATGCTATTTTCAACAATCTCGACCAGCCGCATATCAAGAAACGCGTCATCTTGCTCGTCGCCATCGGCACGGAAGGCTGGGACTGCAAGAGCCTCACTGCCGTCGCATTGCCGCGCAAAGAAACGACGAAAAATTTTGTCTTGCAAACCACCTGCCGGTGTTTGCGTGAAGTTGTTTGCGCCAAGGATGAGACTGCGCTCATTGCGCTCGGCGAGGGCAATTACGAAACGCTCGACAAGGAGCTGAAAGAAAACTATGCGCTCTCCATCGCCGACCTGCGCGTCCATGATGAGCAAACGATCCATGTCCTCGTTCGCAAGCCCAAGCTCGGCAAGGTGTGTTTCAAAAATGTCCGCCGCCGTTACACCCTTTTGGTTGAAGAACGCGACCGGGATGTGGCCGCGCAACTAGCCAGCTTCGACTTTGGCATCTTCAAGACGCAATTTGAGTTCACGCCCACCTCCACCGAGGCCACTGTCGGCAAACGGGGGCTCGCCAATGCCGTCACGCGCGCACTCTCCGCCGGAGCTGCCAGATTCCGCTTCACTTACTCCGATTTCCTTTCTTCGCTCGCCCGTGCGACCTTGGGACGATTTTCGGAAGCCGATCTCGTGTGTGCGCATGATGCGGCGTTGCGCGGCATCCATGCTCATATCCAGGAACAAATCGGCTGGATCGCCTTGCATCCGGTGCTTTCGCTGGACGAAGTGATAGCCTTTGTTGCTTCGCTGCTCATGGAAACCATCCGGGTCAAACACGAAGATGTCGAAGAAGATGTGGAGATGGAATTGCTCGACTGGCGGATGGACACGCCCGCGATTCCGCATTTGAGCGGACGATTTCTGCCGGAATTTACGGCTCCCGAAATTCCCAAGCTCAACAAACGCCCGAATTACATCGAAGACCGCATCGAAGATGATTTCCTCGATCCCGGCGATGTGACATTCAACTATGCGCCATACGCCTTTGATTCCCGTTACGAGGCAGATGCCCTATTGCAACTCAAAAAAATGGCGGAGCTACGAGGGCTGGAGTTTTACTATAACGGCTACCGGAATGGTTCGTTGCAATCCCTCGTTATCCGCACGCCTTACGGCACTTACACGCCCGACTTTCTCGTTCTCAAACGCTTGCCCGACATTCCTTACCGCAAACAAAAAGACTACGCATCCGATGCTGGTGCCGGAAAAATCCACCGCGTGCTCATCCTCGAAACCAAGGGCAAGAAGTTTTACGATGCCGACTTTCAGGCGAAGGAAAAATTCGTCAAAGAGGTGTTTTGCAAACACAACCCGCACTTTAGCTACCGCTGTTTTGTGGACGAGGACGACAACGACTTTTCCCGTCATCTTGAAGAAGTGAGAAAGGAGATTCAAAGATTATGATTCCGCAACCCTACAAACCCCTGCCTTACACCATCTCGCCCGCCCGCGGGCAGGCACTCCTGAATTTTGCGGGTCGCAGGATGCCGGAGCATCTGCCGCTCTTCGAGGTGACGAAGGTGGAGGAAGTCTGCGCCGCCCAAGCTTCCCTTTTCCCCGCCGCCGCCCCAAACTTGCTGCTCCACGGCGACTGCCTTTCCGCCTGTGCCTATCTCAAGGCAAACAACATCAAGGTGGATCTGGTTTATATTGACCCGCCGTTTGCCAGCGGGGCGAATTATGCGAAGAAGATTTATCTCCGTAACGGCGGTAAGACAGGAATTGATGGTGGGGGCAATCCCATCGGTGAAGAAATCATGTATGGTGACATTTGGCAGAAGGAAGATTTCCTCAATTGGCTCTACGAGCGACTACTCGCAATCCGGCAGGTGTTGAGCGAAACAGGTTCGATTTACGTTCACCTTGACTGGCACATCGGTCATTACGTCAAAATCCTGATGGACGAGGTATTTGGGGATGAGTGTTTCCAGAACGAAATAATTTGGTGTTACAGCGAGCGCGGTATCTCCAAGACGTATTTTAATCGGAAGCACGACGTCATTTATTTCTACACAAACTCTGCCGAAGGACACCAGTTTGACCCTGACGCGGCTCGTGAGGAATACTCCGAGGAGTCGAAGAAAAAGTTTAAGTATTTCGACGAGGAAGTCGGCGACCATTACCAAATTCGTGGTCGGAACATTCCGGGAAGCCCGGTTCAGCGGGCGGATGGTTTATCGTCAGAGCATGAGGCGAAATACCCAAATCTCACGTATCGCCAATACATGGGTGAAGGGATGTTGGGAAAAGACTGGTGGGAGATTCCACCGGTAAACAAAGCCGCGAACGAAAGACGCGATTACTCTACACAGAAGCCGGAAGAACTGGTTTCGCGCATTCTTTTAACCTCCACAACAGAAGGCATGACAGTCGCTGACTTTTTTAGTGGCAGCGGCACGACGGCGATTGTTGCGGAAAAACTTAAACGGCGATTCGTCGCTTGTGACATCGGACAAAACGCGATTCAGGTTACACGCGACAGCTTGATTGCGGTTGGAGCTTCATTTGAGGTTCTCAAGATTCAAGACGGCGTCCGCCTGTTCCGCAATCCGGCGCAGACGATGGCAAAGCTTTTTAGCCTCGTGGAAGGATTCAAAAAACGGGAGGAACTGGAGCTCGGCGAGTTTTGGGACGGCGGGTTGCCCGGTGCGTCGGGTCGCTACATCCCGCTCAAATTCGTCGGTTTGCAGGAACGCCTCACGCCCGCATTGCTGGATGTTTATCTGGAGGAAATCTACCAGCTCGAAAGCGACGACCGCGCCGAAGGTGTCCGCATCCTCTACGCCCACCGCGACCTCACGGTGGATCAGGCCTATGTCAATCAACGGCTCAAGGCGAGTGGCAAGACGCAACTCAAGGTGGAACTGGTGAGTCTCAACGAACTGCTCGACCGCAAAGCCGCCAGCCTTTTCCTGCCCGACAGTGCCGTGCTGGATGTGAAACCCGGAATAGGCGGCGGGCAGGTCGTGACCGTGAAGCAATATTTCAGCCCGTATCTGAAAGCGAAGATTGACGAGTTCAACGCCAAGCGAGGCAAGAAAAATGGGGGCGAACTTTTCGAGTCGAACGGCGGCGGTGAAGAAGCCGCTCCGCCTCCCGCATCCTTTAAACCCGTTACGATCAGCGACAGGGGCATAGAACTCATCGAAGCCGTCCAGTTTGACACCACGCTCCGTGAAGATGGTGTGTGGGTGAGCAATCCCGGACTTGAAGATAAGGCTAGACCAAAAGAAAAAATCAAAGGCAGCTACACAGTGATGGCCGAAGCCTTCCAAGTGAAATTTCGCAACATTGCGGGAGATGAGTTTGTGATAAAGTATCCTCAGGTATCTTGATGTCTGAGAAAAACGAAGGAGATTTACGAACTCCCGTAAGTTTTTGGTTTT
>DYNR01000171.1 GCA_020720945.1 Chthoniobacter flavus
TCTGGCGGCGACTTGATCGTAACCCACTTCAATTTCCCGGGGCATCCCCAGCATCTGGAAAAGCACCACGATCCTTTGGCGTGCCGGTAGCACCCTTGTTACCAGGACATGGACCCCTTCAAACACGCCACCCGCCAAACGGACTTCTTCGCCAGGAACAAACTCTTCTGGTATTTCCACCAGTTGCCCCCCGTTGGCGTGCGCGGAAATTTCTGCGATAATCCGATCCTCCACGGGCACTGGGGCGCCTCCGAATTTCAAAATTTTTGCGACACCTGGAGCGGTGGCCACGAGCCTGCCTTTTTCTAGGTAATCGAACTTCCCAAACAGATACCCCGGAAACATCGCTTCGGTCACCCAGACTTTCCCGCTTCGCCGAACTCTCCGGAAGCGCATCATTGGGCAAAAGACTTCCACATTCAAATCGTTTTGCAATCGCATAGCCGTCTTGCCTTCCACTCTTGGCTTCGATTTCAAACAATACCAGGCAGTTCCGAATTCTTTTTCTTCTTCCACAATTCTCCCTTTTCTAAAAAAAGGCGCGGGAAGGGGCTTGCCCCGCCCGCACCAGAAAACATTGCTCCGCCTGACTGCCTAAAAACGCAGTAAAAGCGGAACAAAAACTATAAGGGAATCGGAAAATGCTCTTATACCGCTTGAGAAGAAACCGGAGCAAGATGCTCCGGCCACATTGCGGGATAAAGAGTGATATTTGCAAATTCTGATTCCCTAACCTCTTACATTGCACCTACATAAGTGGCATCCACGGTCTCGAAACGGGCGGCGGAGCCAACGGGGGGTGCTTTTTGCAACTCGTAAACATCGTTTCCGACCAAACGGTCGTTCTGCGTGTCAAACACCATGACGCTGGCTTTGCCCTTGCTCCGGCTGTCCTTTTGGGTGTCCACCGCGATGTAACGCTGTTTTTTGATTTTCTGTTTCTCGGCCGCTTTTAGCCCCGCCATATAAGCCTCGGCGCGCTCCTGCGCAATTTTCCGTTGTAGTTCGGTGGCTTCGTGCTTCTCCAAAATTGCGACTACGATTGCTGTTGCCGCTTGGCTGCCGTAATAAACAGCCGATGAGCCGACCGAGCCCGCTCCCGCATACGATGCGGCAGAACCGGCGACCCCGCCTGCGGCGCGACCGAGAACCCCCGCCGTTTCACTTGAGACACAACCGGGAAGCGACATTGCCACTCCCGCCACACACGCTGACACGATGATTTTTTTCATTGGTTTCTTTCTTTAGTTTCTTTCTTCAGTTGTCGTTTTTTGCCGTCGGACAAAAACTTTTTTTTGCGTTCAAAAGAGCATCAGCGCCGGGTTTTCCACCAGACGCCGCAAGGACGCCAGGAACTCGGCACCTACCGCTCCATCCACCACCCGGTGGTCGCAGCTCATAGAAATGGACATCCTCTCGCCCACCACGATTTCCCCGTTGGCGTTCACCACCGGTTTGCGGATGATTGCCCCGACCGCCAAAATCGCAGCCTGCGGCGGATTGATGATTGCGGCAAAGCGTTCGATTCCGTAAGCACCTAAATTGGAAACAGTTATTGTTCCTCCTTGGTATTCTTCGGGCTTGAGTTTTTTTGTGCGGGCACGAACTGCCAAGTCCTTGACCGCGTCGCTGATTTGGCGGAGCGTCATTTTTTGTGCCCCTCGCAAAACGGGTGTCACCAGACCCTCTTCGACTGCCACGGCCACCGCCAAATTCACATCGCGGTATTGGATCACCCGGTCGCCCGCAAAGCTCGCATTGACCTTCGGGTTTGCGGCAACGGAACGGGCGGTCGCCAACAAAATGAAATCGTTGATGGTTATTTTCGATCCGTCTTTGGAGTTTTCTGCAATCTGGTTGAGCTGGCGTCGCAATTGCGCAATCGGTTCCGCATCCACCTCGATGTGCAAATAAAAATGCGGGATTTGCGTCTTGCTGGCCAACAGCCTCTCCGCGATTACCTTGCGCATCCCAGAAAGAAGGATTGTTTCGGTCTCGCCAGAAACTTGGGAAATGCCTGCAACGGGCGCAATTGTCGCACCTGTCGCACCTCCGCCGCTTTGCGGCACATCTTCGGCAACGATTCTGCCGCCGGGGCCCGTCCCCGCAATTCCCGCCAAACTCACGCCCCGAGCGCGGGCGATTTTTTTCGCCAGAGGCGATGCCTTGGCCCTGGCGTTTTGCTCCTCGACATCGGATGCGGAAAGCCCGCTTGCCGCCTGCGGAGCGACTGCGGCAACTTCCGCTTTTTCTTGTGTTGGCTTTGCCTTTTCTGCTTTTGGAACGCGGGCGGGTTCTGGCGTAAATCCTTCTTTTGGAGCCTCTTCCCCATCCTCCAACAAGACGGCCAACCGTTCTCCGATTTTTACTTTTGAACCTTCCGCAACCAAAAACTGGTAAATCGTCCCTTCCTCGAAGGACTCCATTTCCATGGTTGCTTTGTCTGTTTCGATATCGGCTACAAGGTCTCCGATCTTCACGGAATCCCCTGTTTTTTTGTGCCACTTGACCAAAGTCCCTTCGGTCATGGTGTCACTCAACTTCGGCATTTCTACATACACTGGCATAAAACGGCGCTTTCTTTGGTTGATCCTAATAGAGATTTTTTTCGGAGAAAAAAAGTCAGCAAATTTCCAAGGCTTTTTTGACGATCCGCTCGGGGGTCGGCAACTGCATTTTTTCCAACGGCATACTGTAAATGGCGGGGGCATCCAGGGCCGAGACGCGCAAAACGGGCGCATCCAAATCATCGAAGGCCTTTTCTTGGATCATCGAGGCGATCTGTGCCCCGACTCCACAAAACGGTTTGTTTTCTTCGACGACGACCACCCTGTGGGTTTTTGCGACGCTGCGCAAAATCGCCGCTTCGTCCAGCGGGCGAATCGAGCGCAAGTCAACGACTTCCGCGCGGATGCCGTGTTGCTCTTCCAAAATTTCTGCGGCTTTCAGGCAAGTGATGGCGGCCCGACCGTGCGCGATGAACGAAAGGTCAGAGCCTTCCCTTTTCACATCCGCCACGCCGAGAGGGATGGTGTATTCCTCTTCGGGCACTTCCCACTTCTCGCCGTAAAGCAATGTGTTTTCCATCACGCACACCGTGTCGTTGTCCCGGATCGCCGTTTTCATCAGCCCTTTTGCATCGTAAGCCGTTGCGGGACAAACGATTTTTAATCCTGGCAAATTTGCCAAAAGATTTTCGGGCGTATGCGAGTGGGTCGCTCCCACATTGGTCCCACCGTTCGCAGGGCCCCGGATGACCATCGGGACATTCGCGAGTCCGCCAGACATATAACGGACGCAACCCGCGTTGTTCATCAACTGGTCAAACGCCACATAAACGAAACTCCAAAACATCATTTCGATGACGGGACGCATACCCACCAACGCCGCGCCGACCCCCAGTCCGACGAATGCGGCTTCGCTGATTGGGGCATCGATGACCCGTTTGCTCCCGAAGCGTTTCCAAAGACCTTCGGTGACTTTGTAAGCACCGTTGTATTCGGCGACTTCTTCCCCCATCAAAAACACATTTTCATCCCGCAGAATTTCTTCTGCGAATGCGTCGTTCAGTGCTTTACGGTATGTTAGCAGTGGCATTTCTTTTCCCTTTGTGCTTTTTTTTCTCTACGCTCTCGCTTCACTCAACTGGCATTTTCTCTCCGTTTTCTCAAGCCGGTGCCCCGTCTCCAAAAAAGTATCTTCCCGTGCTGGCCGCCTCGGTTTTGTTGTCCACTTCCCAATACACATCCTGGAATATTTCCGAGGGGTCGGGAAAATCGCTGTCATCGGCAAACTCCACAGCGGCAACGGCTTCCGCTTTTGCTTCGCGGTCGATGGAGGTCGCCATTTCTTCGGTCAACACGCCCTCGTCTTCCAGAGTTTTTTGCCAGACGCGCAAGGGGTCGTGAAACTGTTTGTATTCTTCGATCTCCGCTTCCGTCCTGTATTTTTTCGCGTTCGCATCGGCTACGGAATGCCCGTAATGGCGGTAGGTGCTGACCTCCAAAACCGAGGGTTTATTTTGCTCGTGCGCCCGTTCCAGTGCCGCGCCTAAAACCGCCCTAGTCTGGTAAAAATCTGCCCCGTTGCACAGTTCCCAGTCAATGTTGTAGCCCTCGGCACGCGCCGCCAAACTCCCTTTGATCGACGAAGAGCGCGCCAAGCTAGTCCCCATCGAATAACGGTTGTTCTCGATGACAAAAATCACCGGGATTTCCCATAGTGCCGCAATGTTTAGCGACTCGCTAAACACCCCTTGGTTCACTGCTCCGTCCCCCAAAAAGGCGAAACACGAACCTTTGTGCCCCCTGTATTTCATCGCGAAAGCAATGCCCATGCCCATCGGCGTTTGTCCTCCGACAATGCCGTGCCCTCCCCAAAAATTTTTGTCGGGAGCGAAGTAATGCATCGAACCTCCCTTGCCCTTGGAGCACCCAGTTCTCTTCCCGAAAAGTTCCGCCATGCACTCGTTCATCCCCATCCCCACCGCCAGCGCGTGCCCGTGGTCCCGGTATGCGGTGATGATGTGGTCGTGTTTTCCCATCAGCGAAGCCGTTGCTACCGCGATCGATTCTTGGCCGATATACAAATGTAAGAACCCGCCCAATTTTCCTTGGTTATACGATTTCAGAGAAGCCTGCTCGAAACGGCGAATGCGATACATCTGCCTCAAAAACAAGATCTTATCTTCTGCCGTCAACGATTGATTTACAGGTGTCGCAGAGTAATTCACCTTAGCTCCCAATTCCGCTGCCCCGTTTTTCTCTTCAGAACTCGATGTCATTTCGTATCGTTTTATGGATTGTTTTTTTGTGCTCGTTCCTCTTGAGGGAACCTAGCGGAAGTCAAAACGGAACACGCAAAAAGAGCAAGCTGAGAATGTCTAAAAAAGTTTTTTTTGGAAAATGAAAAAAGTGCTTGCGCTGTGTTCAAACATCCCGCATAGTGACCGTCCAATCAACCGCGGGGTAGAGCAGCCCGGTAGCTCGTCAGGCTCATAACCTGAAGGTCGCTGGTTCAAATCCAGCCCCCGCTACCACTTCTGGCAGGTGGTGGGCACTTGCTGCGAAAAAAGCTGAAGGGGAAGATTCAGGGGAAGAAAAGGGGGAGAACGGAGGGCGGGCATCTTGCCCGTCATACTTCACATTACCTGTTCAGGGGAAGAGAAAGAGAGAAAAGTGGTAAGAGAAAAAGGGAGGG
>DYNR01000172.1 GCA_020720945.1 Chthoniobacter flavus
CATTCAAGCACTTGAAAAAAAACGCCTCTACCTCTTGCCCTCTGCCCGGCTCTTCCTGTAAAAGCCGGGCGACATTCCCGTCCTGCTTTTGAAATCTCTCGCCAGATGGTTCAGCGACGAGTAACCGGCTCTTTCGGCGATTTCCTCCACGGAGGCATCGGTCGTCCGCAACGCTTCCTTAGCGTTGTCAATCATGACTTTACGAAGTTCGTTCAACACGGTGGACTGCAAGTGCTGGCGGAAAAGCCTTTCGAGCACTTTGCGGCAGGCACCGCTGCGCAACGCAATGTCATCGACGAAAATTCCGATCCCTTTGGTTTCGCGGATGAAACGGAGGGCGCGCGCGACATGGGGGTTATCGACCCGCAAAATGTCGGTGGAAGCGCGGACGACGACGCTGGAGGGGGGCAACAAAATAGGGCGGTCGGGCGCGGGTTTTCCCCGGATCATCTGGAAGAGCACCTGGGTCGCAATGACCCCTTCTTGATGGAAAGGAATTTCGATGCTCGAAAGGTGCGGGTAAATGGCGTGGACATAGCCAGGGTTGTTTCCGACCCCCAAAATGGCGGCATCATCGGGGATGCGGATTCCCATGCGCGCGCAAGCTCCCGCCACCCAGTAAGCACGAAAATCATCGATGCAAAAAATGGCGGTCGGTTTGGGGAGCGATTCGAGCCACGCATAAAGGGAGGATTCCCACGGGATGATGCGGCTCAGTGGATAACGCTTGGAAGGACTCCTTTCGATTTCTGGACGGAAGCGGAGCGCGCGAAAGTGGAGCGCACGCAGGCGACCGCAGTAACCCGCCCAACGGGAACGCGAAGTGCGGTCGTTCGGGAGCCCGAAGTAGCCGAAGGAAACAATGCCCGGTTGGACCAAATGATCGGCTGCCATCGCCCCGATCGCGCGGTCATCCGTGCCCACCTGCGGAATCGAACAAAATTGCCGCCCCCCGTAAAGGCTCACGGCCGGGATTTTCAAAAGAGGAATGTAGCCCGCGTAATCGTGCCGCCCAAACCTCCCGATGATGCCCCCGATTTTGAAGCGTCGGATACGGAGCAAATCACTCTGGGCGAAAGGTGGATGAAAATTCAAAAAAGAAGTTTGCGCACCGAACTGGAGAGCCACCTCTGCCGCGATGCCGTGCCACTGCTGCTGGTTCAACGCGGCGCCTTGCTGCAATAGCAAATTGATTTTCAGGGAGGATGCGGACGGCATACAAAGAAAATCGCCCATCTGCAAAAAATGGCAACCCTATTCCTTGTGGGACAAGTCCGCCCAAGAACAATCCGCGAACGCGATGCGCCCCCTCTTTTTCTTCGAGCTTCCCTTGCAGAAAAAGAAAAACAGTGTTACAAGATTGCCATGAAATATCAATGGATCTTGCCAGAGGTGCAATCTGTGCAGATTCCTGGATCAGTTTTTGACGGCATGGAGCTGACGGCTTTCACCCTCGGGGTGTTGCGCCGCAACGGCATTTGCCTGACGGAAAAGGTCGAGGGGTTCATGCACCCGAAATTGAACCGTTTGTCAGACCCGTTTCTTTTGCCGGAAATGCGGGCCGCCGTGGACAGGATCGATGCCGCTTTGCGCAGGCGGGAAAAAATTCTTCTCTACGGCGATTACGATGTGGACGGGGTAACTTCCTTGACCATTATCGCCCGCCTCCTGATGGGATACGGAGGCAATGTGAGCTGTTTTTTGCCGAACCGAATGGATGAAGGCTACGGCTTGAGTCCCTCGGCCGTGCGCCGGTGTTTTGAAGCAGGCAAGCCGGACTTGCTGATCGCCATCGACTGCGCGACAAACTCGACGGAGGACATCGCGAGAATCCGCGCTCAGGGCGTGGATGTGATCGTCATTGACCACCACGAATTTTGCGGGACACGCCCGGATTGCGTGGCTCTGGTCAACCCGAAAATGAGCGATGGATTCCACTACCTTTGCAGCGCCGGGCTTTGCTTCAAAGTCGCCCACGCCCTGCTCAAAAACTGCCCGCTCCCCGGCTTTGAATTGCGCGACTTTTTGGATTTGGTTGCAATGGCGACGCTTGCAGACTTGGTTCCTCTAGTCGAAGAAAACAGGATTTTGGTGAAGAAGGGGTTGGAGCAAATGGAACAGACCCGCTGGCCGGGCCTAGAAGCCTTGATCCGTTTGGCGGGGATCGGCCGACCCGTCCGCAGCTCCGATGTTGGCTTCCGGATTTGCCCACGCATCAATGCGGCTGGCCGCTTGGGAACGGCGGAAACCGCGCTCTCTTTGCTTTTGACCAACGACCCGCTGGAGGCAACAAAACTCGCCGCCGCTCTCGATGCCCACAACCGCGAACGGCAAATGGTTGAGCGGGCGGTATCTTTGGAGGTGGACGCATGGGTCGAAGGGTATTTCGACCCCGACCAGCATTCCGCAATCGTCGCAGGAAACGACGATTGGCACGATGGCGTTTTGGGCATCGTCGCCTCGCGGGTGATGCGGCGCTACAACCGCCCCGCGCTGGTCGTCGGCTTCAATGCGGAGGGCATGGGCAAAGGCAGCGGACGGAGCATCGAAGGGCTTTCTTTGGTGGATGCGCTCGGTCGGTGCTCGCAGTATTTAGAACAATTCGGAGGGCACGAAATGGCGGCGGGCCTGACTCTCCGACGAGAAAATTTTCTCGCCTTCCGCAAAGCGTTTGAAGAAGTCGCCCACTCGATTTTTCGCGGCGTGGAAATGCGCCGTTCCCTGCGTTTGGACATGGAAGTTTCCCTCGGGGAAATCGACTTTCCGCTGCTGGAGGAACAGGAATCGCTGGAGCCTTACGGGATGGCAAACGAACAGCCAATGCTGATCGTCCGAGGAGTCACCCCCGCCTGGTCGCCCCGGACGCTCAAAGACCGCCACTTGAAATTCGAGTTCGTATCGGGGCGAAAAAAAATCAGCGCGATTTTTTTTGACGGGGCTTCCGAATCCATCCCGCGCCCCCCGTGGGATGTCGCTTTCAAGCTGGAACGCAACGAGTTCCAAGGACGCGTCGAACCGCAGATGCATGTGGTTTCCCTGCGTGCCAGCGAACCCTAAAAACCGCTTCCTCCCCTTTTCGCTCTTTCCGGAAGCCCGTTTTTTATGGAGCCAGCAGCGGACACACCTTTGGAAAATTTCAGTTGGGTTCCCGCCGCCCGCTGCGCCGCCCTCAAACGACTGGGGTTACGGACTCTCCGGGACCTCCTCTTCCACTTCCCCCGACGGCACGAAGACCGCCGCCAATTCGACCGCTTGCCCGAAGGCGATTCCTCCCGCCCTGTCTGCTTGCAAGGCAGGGTCGTCAAGGTCGTCGGCAAACGCTTCGGCGACTGGAAAAAAATGGTCGAAGCCATCGTGGAAAACGAGGGTGGCGGCGCGTTTTCAGACCGCTGGACTTGCCGCTGGTTCAACGCTCACTACATCCAAAAAATGCTTTTTTCTGGCGACAGGGTCGTGGTTTTCGGCAAAACAAAAACGAAGGGCAACGGTGTCTTCATGGACCACCCGGAGTTTGAGGTCATCGAGGAAGACGGCGAGCTTTCCTTGCATTTCGACGCCATCGTTCCCGTGCATCCCGCCGGCGAAGGGGTCACACCGAAACTCCTGCGCTCGCTTGTCCACAGGGCGTTGGAAGAACCTTGCCTGGCGGAAATCGAAAGCATTTTCCCGGAAGGAAACGCCGGAGAAAATCTGGCCGAAGCGTTGCGCTCTTACCATTTTCCGCCCAGTTGGGAAGCCTTGGAAAACGCCCGCCGCCGCCTGGTGACAGAAGAATTTTTTGAACTCCAAAGCGTTTTGCTCTACCGCCGCGAAGCCGCGCGCACGCACGCAGGAACCGCCAAACGCTCGGGGGGAAAACTCTTTTCCGCATTTTGCGCAAGCCTGCCGTTCACCCTCACGGACGACCAAAAAAAATGCGTCGAGGAAATCCGCTCGGACCTGCGCTCCCCCCACCCGATGCAACGGCTCCTGCAAGGCGATGTCGGGACAGGAAAAACGGCCGTCGCCACCGCCACATCGCTCGATGCCATCGAGGCTGGCTGGCAGGTCGCTTTCATGGCACCGACGCAAATTTTGGCGGAACAACATTACAAAACGATTCGCAACTGGCTGGAGCCGTTGAAGTTGCGCGTTGGCCTGCAAACCGCTGCCAGAAGGGAAATCGGAGGGGAAGAGCGTCCTTGCGACGAGTGGGAAGAGGTGGATTTCGTGGTCGGAACCCATGCCTTGCTTTACGAAAAAACGCGCTTCCGCAAACTGGGGATGGTGATCATCGACGAGCAGCACAAGTTCGGCGTTTTGCAAAGGGCACGCTTGCTGGAACGCGGGGACTCCCCGGATTTGCTGGTGATGACCGCGACCCCCATCCCGCGCACCCTGACGCAAACGCTCCACGGGGATCTGGATGTGAGCTTGCTGCGGCAACGCCCCGCAAACCGCGGGCGAATCGTCACCGCCGTCCGCCCGACAAACAAACTCCCGGAAATCACGAAATTCCTCTGCGGCGAACTCGCTGCGGGGCGGCAGGCCTATATCGTTTATCCCCTGATCGAAGAATCCGAAACGGCGGGCTCGAAGGCTGCCGTCGAAGAAAGCAAACGATGGGAAAAAGCGCTCGCGCCTTTTGCCGTAGGGCTTTTGCACGGCAGGATGAAACCCGAAGAAAAAGACCGGGTGATGGATGCCTTCCGCGCAAAAGAGCTTGCCGCTCTGGTGGCGACAACGGTGATCGAAGTGGGCGTCGATGTGCCAAACGCGACGGTCATGCTGGTGGAAAACGCCGAACGCTTCGGCCTGGCGCAACTGCACCAACTGCGCGGGAGGGTCGGGCGCGGACCGCACAAATCCTGGTGCATTTTGGTCCACGGGGACGATGCGCAAGCCGCAAAATTATCCGTTTTAGAAAATAGCGAGGACGGCTTTGAAATCGCGGAAGCCGACTGGCAACTGCGGGGCCCCGGGGATTTGGTGGGTGCAGCGCAGAGCGGCTTGCCCCGCTTTTCTGCCGGCGACCTCGTGCGGGACGCTTCCCTGATGGAGGAATCCCGCAAAATAGCATTGTCCGTTTTTGGCAAAGACCCCCAGCTAGTTTCGCCAAAAAACGCCGCGCTACGCAACCGTTTGGAGCACCTCCGCCAAGAGCAAATCCGCCTCGC
>DYNR01000173.1 GCA_020720945.1 Chthoniobacter flavus
TTTTTCTTGCCTTTGATGATCGCATCTTCGCTGGTCTGGCTCCCAAAAATCACCACCGACCCGTGGGCGTTCCCTTCTTTTTTCGGGTTTTGCGAGCTTGTCCTTTCATGGATGTGGGCTTTGGATGTCGCGTTTGCGGTCATAGGTTACAGCCTGACCCTCCGCGTGCTAGACTCCCACATCCGCTCGACGGAACCCTCTCTCCTAGGCTGGGTTGCAGCGTTGGCCTGCTACCCTCCCTTCGGAGTTTTGATCGGAAAATCCTACTTGAATTACCGCACGGGAAAAACCTGGGACGCATGGCTCCAGCCAGAAACTCCTCTGTTTTATGCGTGGGGCACCGCCATCCTGTTCCTAATCGGCATTTATGTCTGGTCCACCGTAGTATTCGGTTGCCGCTTCTCGAATCTGACCAACCGGGGCATCCTGCGAGACGGCCCCTTTCGCTGGCTGAAACATCCTGCGTATCTTTCCAAAAACTTGGCATGGTGGATGATGTATATCCCGTTCGCCGGGCACGCGACTTGGACACAAAACCTCCAGGCGTGCCTGCTTCTCGGGCTGATGAACGGGCTGTATTTCCTGCGCGCAAAAACCGAAGAAATTCACCTTTCCTCCGATCCTGCTTATCGTATCTATGTGCGGTGGATTCGCAAATATGGATTGGTAGCTTGCGTTGTGAAATTGGCAAAACGGCGAAGTCCTTTTTTGATAGCGGGTGTCGTGTTGAGTCTTTTGCTCGTTGTCCTTATTGGGGTGTCTTCCTTCTCGGGAGTCCGTAAAGATTCGCCATTCCAAGCGTCGTCCGCCCCTGCTATCCCGTCCTTGTCCTCGTCTTTGCAGCGGGCGAAAGAGTGCACCGACCTTTCGCCACAGCTAGAAAAACTTGCCCGCAAATTTTCTCTTCCGTCCCTTGTTGCCATCGAAACCGAACAAGGGAAAATCCGCTCGGCAGGCGCAGTCGGAACGGACAAAGAAAACGGAGCCCCCATCACGCTCCAACATGTTTTTTCCGTCGCCTCTTGCGGGAAAGCCGCCACCGCTTTGCTCGTTCTGATTTTGGAGGAACAAAAGCTCCTCACCTTGCAGTCAACCGTTGGCGATGCCTTCCCGGAAATCGACCCCTCCCGCCCGCTTTATTCCGTTACCTTAGAACAACTTTTGTCGCACACGGGCGGCGCCCCTCCCGACCGCTCGATCCCAGAAGCTGTCCTGTCCGCAACGAATGCAACAAGCTCTCCGCACGAAGCGCGGGAAAAACTCACCCTCGCCCTCGCCGGACTCCCTCCGAACGGAAAAAACGCAGGAGACTTCCTTTACTCGAACGCGGGTTACGCCATCGCGGCGGCGGTGATCGAACGCCTCTCGGGGCAACCTTGGGAAGCCCTCTTGCAAGAAAAAATCTTCCACCCTTTGGACCTCGCCAGCGCAACCGTTGCCTCCCCGCAACAAACCGCTATCCCCCTGCTCACGGCACCTCACGAATCTCTCGACGGAAAAACAACCCCCTGCCAGCCTCGGGCATTATCGGAAACCTGCGACGCAATGGCGCCGGCAGGCAGGCTTTACCTTTCGGCGGAAGATTTTGCAAAATGGGCGGACTGGCTTTCCGGCGGAGGCAAACGGGAACCCACCCTCTTGCTAAGTCCGGCAGGATGGCAAAAATGGCTCTCCGTCCGCACCCGCATCGCTCCAACCGCCACCCCGCCTTCCGCGCCACGAATGACGGGTTACGCCCTGGGCTGGGGCGAAGTGTTCTTGCCAAAAAATCCGGGCGAACGATACTGGATGCACAGCGGAACCAACGGCGGATACACCGCATGGATTGCGTTCCGCCCGGAAACAGAATCCTCGTTTGTTTTTCTCACCAACACCGGAGGCGAAAACGCCACCGCCGCCTTCCGGGAACTCGCCCAAGAACTCCAAGGGAATCACCGACCCTCTCCGCTCTCGCCAAAAGGAACCCCGGATTTCTGACCATCGGCAAAAAAACCGAAAAACAAAAACTCGTTTTCCCGAAAAGAAAACGGAGCTTCTTCCGCCGCAGACAATGCTCTCCGAGCGAACTCCCCGGCAGGGAGCCCCACCGAGTTGGGGCGAAACCACTCTGCCCCAAAATAACCCATCGCCGCTGGTAAAAAAAGCCCTTCCCGCTCCAGCAATCCCGCAAGCCGGAAGTAAAAAAAGAAAAGCTCTTGCTTCACTTCAAGAGGCAGAGCACTGGGGGCAGCCCTCCCTCTGGCTTCCAAAAAAACAGCTCTCCGCAAAAGACAAATAGCGCGCAAACAGTAGTCCTCCCCCGCCTTCCCACCAGAAAAAACGCTGGCTTGATCGGCATAGTAAATCCCCCAGGAACCCGCTCTGGCACAAACGATTTGCTCGGGCGCATGGCGCAGCAACTCGTCCGCCCGCAACCGCATCGGGTGCGCCGTCTCGGAATCAAACAAAAAATGCTCGCTCATCGCGGCGGCGTTCGTCCACGCTGCCTCGTTCTCCGGGATATACCGCGCCGCCTTCCCAAAAGCATCGAAGGCGTGCCCCGCAAAAACGGAGCGAGAGATGGGATCGGAAGCACCGTGCGCAGCCCTCGCATACACCTCTCCCGCCACAAAAGAAAAATACGAGTTCGGAACTTTGCGAATCCCTTCTTGCCAAACAGGATGCACGCGGTGAATTGCCTCGCCACCCCCACTTTGCCTCCCTTGCAAATCTCTGGCATAATCGGTCCATACCTTGCTGTTTCCAGGAATCAACGCCAGACACTCCCGGAAAATCCGCTCGCGGAACTCGGGCGGAGCCAACCGGTATTTCGAAAACTTCGCCAACGCTTCGGCCCGCAACATCACGGGTTCTTTCGCAAAGAAAAACCAGACGGAACAACCCGCCACAACCACAACAAAACCCTTCACCAACCCCCTTCCCCGCAAAACGATACAGCAAGCAACCAGCAAAACTGCGACAAACATCGCAAGAAATAAAAACGGGCTCCACTCCAAGCGGAACGCCGCATTTTCCGCCAGAAGACCTCCTCCAGAAAAAGCTTCGCCCGGAGGCAGGGCGGGGGCAAGCCACCAAACTTTCGCCCCCACAAAAACAAGCCCGCCTAAAATCCCGAAACCAACCAAGCGCAGCCACCCGCCTTTTTCCTCTCCCAAAACTCTTGCAGACAAAACGGCGGACGGAAAAAACAACAGGGCGAGCAGCGCCCAGGCAAGAGGCTTCCCTCCCAAAAAAGGAAAACTCGAAAAAGACTCCGCAAGAGGCACTTGGACGAATGCAGAAACGAGCGCAGCACCCGATGCCACGCAAGCCAACGCGGGCCAAACCCCTTGCCAATACCGCCGTAAAACAACCTCTTCCTCCCACCGTTCCGGTTCTTCCTCCGCCCTCCGCAACGCGATGACCCACCCCGCCAAAACCCAAAAAATAGCGTTCGTGTTGCCCGTAGGAAACACGAACACCATATCAATCCAAAATCCCGCCAAGGAACAAAGCACCACCAACCGCAACAAACGGACTTCCCGCAACCCACCTCGCCCCACGACCAAAACCGCGCCCCCTTCCCTCTTGCCCTGCCAAAAATACGATGCCAGCAACCCGGCAAGCAAACCGAAACTCGCCCCCAAGAAAGCGTAGCCACCATGGTAAATCCAACCCAAAACCGCCCCCCCCACGAGCGCCCCGGCAAAAGCAAAAGCAAAGTCGGTCTTGCCCGAAGAACGGCGGTCTCCAGGCAAAGGCGGCAACCCAGACCAAAACAAAAAACCGTGGAACAATACGACGAAGCAAAAACCCGAAACCCCGAGCATCAAAAACGCATCCCAAAGCATACTGTGCGCGCTAAATTCAATGAACGGACGCGGCCAAATCGGAAGGTAAATCCAATAAAACGGAAGAACCGCTTCGACGGTATCGGGCCCGTAACCCACCCAAAACCGCAACGCGGAATGCAAGTCTTCGCTCCCATCGACAAACCCCCACTGCTTCCCTTCCCCAAAAACGACCTCCGGCATCGCACTCCACAAAGAATGCCGGAACGGATCCCCCGTCCCTTTTCCCACGGGAACAATGCTCGCCAACTTTTGCGCCCACCGAACCCCATCCAAAGGAACATTCATTTTTTGCAACATGGCGAGAGAAAGCAAAATCAAGGCTCCGATCCCGCCAACCAAAAACGCCCTCCGAAGCCAAAGCTCCTTCCCGTTCCACAACGCAAAAAGGGAAACGCTAAGAACCATCCCCCCAAACAACGCCAAAAGAGGCCCCCGTTTTTCCGTGACCAAAAACGCCGCTGAAAATAAAACGAGAAGCGCGAAATAAACCCAAAAAGTGGTGGCACTCGCAACGCATCCCCCCCCTTTTTTTTCGCATTCCAACCGAGACGCTCGCCTGCGGGCATCCCAAACTCCCCAAAACTTCCACAACGCCAAAGGCATCAACAAAACCAAAAATCCCCCTAAGAAAATCGGTCCTCCGGCAAAAGAATCCAAGCCTTTTTTTATCGTCACCATCCCGGAATAGGAAATGCCGTAGCGTTGCAAAACCGCAAAAATCGCAACGGGAATGCCTCCCGCCAGCAGTGCTCTCGCAAGGCGTTCGCACCGCGCACGCCCCCGCAAAAAAAATGCGATAGAAAGCAGCAATCCCGCCTCCGAAAACTTTGCGGGAAACGACCACGATGCCATCCCGTGCGTTTGCAAAACCCGTTGTGGCTCAACGCTAAAAATCTGAGAAACCAAAGTGACCGCAAGCCACCCGAGCAACGCAACCACCGGAAAAAATGCGGCGGAACTCCAAACTTTTTTCCCGCCTTCCGCAAGGTGTCCACGCGCTTCAAAAACGCCTAGCAGCAATGCCGCCCACGCCACAAACCCCGCAAGATGCAACAGCGCGGATTTGATCGGAACAAAATGGTAAGTCGCTTGCGGCTCAAATGCCACAGGAACCAAAAGCGCAACCAAAAGCCAATTTGTCTCCGCGAGAAAAGATGCGAACGAATGCCGGACCGAAAGGCCGGTGTCCCGAAGATTCCCTTCTTTCATTCCACAAAAATTTTCATAGTGCCAAACACCCTAGCAAATCTCTCATCCTGCGCAATGCGATCGAAAAACTCCGTTGCGTCTCCCGAGAACGCAACTCGTTCGTTCTCCC
>DYNR01000461.1 GCA_020720945.1 Chthoniobacter flavus
TTGCAGATTTGAGAAGGCAGATTGCAGAATGGAAGGAGGGGGAGGGAGATTTGAAGATGAGATTATGCAGGGATGAATTGTTTAAGATTGCGATCGTTTTTCATGGCTTCGTAGAGGTCGAGGGAGACGGATTTTGGGGTGCCGTTGAGATAGACTTGCTTTCCGGCTGGCCATTTGTGGGCATCCACGAAGAGAATCAAGGCGCACCAGTTGCCTTCGGTGTCTTTGTGGGGACGGAGGATGACGGGGGAAGCGAAACGGCCTTCGCCTTTGTAGTTTCTATTTCGTCTGGCAGTTTCCTGATTGAAGGATTCTTCCCAGTTTAACTTATTTTGCGGTGCCTGCATGGAACTAAAAAATTGTATGATTGGAAGTCCTAGAGCAGGGCGGAATGTTTCACCGTCTTTTCCTTTTGGAATATATCCTTGGGGGTTGGTCGGTGTTGCTCTTGTAAGTTGTTGGTTTCCTTCGTTATGGTCACGAAGTGCCCAATCAAAGCCGGGAGATGTAAGCGCCTTCTTCGGTGATCTCCCATGTTCTCTCCAGCCTTTAAGCCACCCGCCGAGCTTGGAAACGGCATCAGAAGCATTATCGGCATCGAGTTGGAAAATGTGGAGTTTTTCGTATGAACGAAATCGCTGGAGGACGGATAATAACGGAGGGCGGGCATCTTGCCCGTTGTTTTCGGAGGGAGGACACGGGCTGGAAGCCCGCACTCCGTTAGCAAATGCCAACGCTCCCATCGCTCGGCGTCCACGGAATCCAAGCGAACCTAAGTTGCCGAAAATACAGATCAAGGCTTGGATGTCGGACCAAAGAGAGGAGTCGCCTCGCCATTGGATGGAAAGTGTGAAGGCGCCTGACAAGATTACTCCGCGACGATTGCGAGGTTCTGGTATTTGACCTTGCCTTTCACGCGATTGAATTGGAAAAGTGAGGTAAGCAGGATTGGAAAAATTTTTGTGCCCGATTTCTTGTCCGTCTTTTACTTCGGATTTTAAGGTTTGTCCGTTCACCCTCACGACCAGCTTGCTTGCTTTCCCGTCTCCGGCTACCGAACCAAAAATGTCGGCTTCTTGGTCTTTGACTGATTTGGTAGAGGAGGTGAAGCCTCCGAGGGTGCGGAACCACCAGCGGAGTTGTCCACGGATGGAGGATGCACGGATTTCGGCTTTTGAAGGGGCTGCTCCTGCGCAAAAGCACGGGGTGATGATTTCGAGTGTGTAAGTGGCTGATTTCATAAGTTTTGTTGGAATGGAGTGAGGGGCTGGGAATGGATCATCTGTTATGTTTTGGGCGGCATGACGGGCTGGAAGCCCGCCCTCCGTTATCTTCGGATGGCAATGACGGGGTAGAGATGCGCGTTTCGTTATGCTCGGATGGGAATGACGGGCTGGAAGCCCGCCCTCCGTTGCAATAAAGGTGAAATTCGTTTGGGGA
>DYNR01000174.1 GCA_020720945.1 Chthoniobacter flavus
TTCCGCTTTATCCGAACCCTAGTGTCCGGTCAAGAAATGCCTCATCGGATTTGTCTTTTTGTTTCAGGAAGGGCGCACCTCTTTTCCCTTGCAAAACCTAGCGTCGCAGAATAGCTTTTTGCCATCGTATCTGCCACGGATTCGATTTTACCAACAGTTATCCGATTTTTCTCCCGAACATGCCCGAATCTTCCAACCTCCCCGACGAGACATCGATACCGATCAACCCGTTTCATTCTTCCCTTTTGACTGGGGTGAGCGACCAAGAAAAAGCTGCGATGGTTTCCGACATGATCGCTACGGTCATCGGGATGGGCGAAGACGATGCATCCTATCTTGACTTGCGGCTTTTTCGCACGGCATTGGCAGAAATGCGCGCTGCGGCAAAAGTTTTTTCCCGTTACCGGAAAACCCGCAAAGTCGCTGTTTTTGGCTCGGCACGGACGCACCCCGACGAACCCGAATACCAACTCGCTATGGAATTTGCCCACAAAATTTCCAAAGAGGGCTACATGATTCTTACGGGTGGGGGCGACGGCATCATGGGTGCTGCCCAAAAGGGGGCAGGGGCTGAAAAAAGTTTTGGGCTCAACATTCGCTTACCCTTCGAGCAAAGGGCAAATAAAACCATCGACGGAGATTCCAAGCTCATCAACTTCCACTATTTTTTCACGAGGAAACTCAACTTCATCAAGGAAACCCATGCGTTCGTTCTTCTTCCGGGGGGATTTGGCACTCTCGATGAAGGGTTTGAATCGTTGACCCTCATGCAAACGGGCAAGTCACCGATCGCCCCGATGATTCTTTTGGAGCGGGTCAACGGTTACTACTGGGAAACTTGGCGCCGTTTTCTCGAAAGCGACCTTCTCAAGCTCGGCCTGATTTCCCCTTCCGATTTCAACCTTTTCCGCGTCGTTCATTCCGCGGATGAGGCCGTTGAAGAAATCCGCCGTTTTTACAGTGTTTTTCATTCTTACCGGTGGTTGCGGGAACGCTTGATTCTCCGGGTCAACCGCCCGTTTTCCCAAAAGGAAATCGATGGGATCAACGGCAAGTTTTCCGGATTTCTCCATGAACCGCTCCGTCAATCCGTTGCGTTGCCAGAAGAAAAATACGAGCCGCATTTGGAGCAGTTGCCCCGTCTTGTCACGGTTCCCGACAAGAAAGATTTTGGGACGCTCCGCCTCCTGATCGATGAAATCAACAACGAAGGTGGCAAAAGCTGATTCTGGCGAGGCGCGGCCTGTTTCCGTTGTTCCGGAGAAAGGTGGAGGAGCGGGAGTTTTTGGGGTGAAGGTTTGGCGCAGCAGGCTCTTCGCATTTTGGAAAAAATTTCTTTCTCTCGAAGGTGCGCCGAGCGTCATTGCGGGAGGTTTGGCGGTTGGAGTGTTCTTTGCTCTCACGCCGTTTTGGGGGATAAAAACGGTGCTGGCTCTTGCCGTTGCGGCGCTCTTGCGAACGAACCCCGTCGCTGCTTTTATCGGGTTGACAGCGTTCGATTTTATCACGCCCCTAGTCCCTTTGATGCTCCGGTTCCAATACGATACGGGCTATTGGCTTTTGAGTGAGCCCCACGCGTTTCCGCCGGAGATCGAGTGGAAGGACTTCCACCCGAAAAGTTTTTTCCGCTGGGATGTTTTTGTCGGCACGGGCATCCCCCTTCTTGTCGGCTCTTTTCTGTGGGCATTTCCCGCCGCGTCCGCCGTTTACTTTTGTTCTTTTTCTCTGCTTCAAAAACGGAAAAACCGGGCGGCGAAACAGGCACCGTCGCCGGAGGGGGGGCAAAATTTTCCGCCCCCTTGATTTTTGGGCAATAATCGTCTAGCTTCCCTGTGCCGAGTCTTCCGCCCGCCCGGGAAGACGAGGGGAATCAAATTACATAAATACCTATAGGAAAGCCTGTTATGAATAGACCGAAAAGGTTGGCACGCCATTTGCTCTGTAAGCAACTGTTATCTTCTACACAGTTTCTTCCTATGAAATTTTTTATGTTACTCGGTGGTTTCTTCGGTTTTGCAATCACTCTTGCGGCCAGCACGATGGCGGGCTGCGATTTGTGGTGGGCGGTTTTTCAATCCAGCCTCGGCTGCATGGTTGGTGCCTATCTTTTTCGGATGTTCCGCAAAGTGGTGGCAGCTTCCGTGCGTGAAGTCGCCGTTCAGAAAGCGCGTAGCCGTGTCCAAGAAGCGGCTTTGCCAAGTTGAGCGGCACCGGTTTTCTGGGTTCCCCCTCAAAAGATATTTTTTCATTCTGGGCTGGAAATTCTTGGGAGTTTTCTCTAGAAGAGGGTGGACTCTTACAATTTTCAGAACTTGGATAGCGAAGTCATACGAACAATTTGGGGGGGAGATTTCTTCCCTCGGTGCTGCAAGAGGGGAGGGAAGGCGTGAAACCTTCCGTGGATCCGACTCTGGCAGTTTTGGCGCGCCGGGCTTACGAGTCTCAAGGCGACGAGGAGATTGCTATCCGGAAGTATCTCCCGCTGTTGCATTCTGTCGTGAACCGTATGCAGGTATCTTTTCCTTCGTGCGTGGAGGTGGATGACATGATCAGCGCGGGGTTGATCGGGTTGATCCAAGCTTACCGCCGCTACGATGCGACTTTGGGGATTCCGTTTGTGAACTACGCCGCCAGCCGGATTCGGGGGGCGGTTCTCGATGAGTTGCGGCATTCCGATTGGATGAGCCGGGCGTCCCGCACCAAGTTCAAGATGGTGTCCGATGTGATCTGGAATTTTGAACGGGAACACGGCAGGCCGGGGACGGAAGAAGAAATCGCCGAAGAACTCGGGATGACAAAAAACAGTTACCAAGACCTGCTCGACGAGATTAAGCCGGTCACTTGCATCGAGTTGGATGCTTCCCCGCAGTCTGGCGAAACCGAGACGATGCACGAAATTATTCCCGACGAGCGGGCGATGAGGGCCGACCAGGTCACCGACAAAAAGGAGCTCCAAAAACTTCTTGTCGAGCGGTTGCAAAAAATGCCTTCCATGGCCCGTAAGGTTTTGGCTATGTATTACTTCGAGGATATGAGGCTTGCCGAAATCGCCAAGGTTTGCGGTGTCACAGAATCTCGTATCTGCCAGATCCACACCCACGCCGTCCTCGTCTTGCGCACCTTTTTGCAAAACATCACCACAAGCTGATTTTCAACCCTCCAACCACCAACTAAACCTATGCTTCTAATCGTCGGATACCTGATCGTTTTTCTTTCCGCTCTGGGAGGCTTCATCATTGCAGGCGGCAACCCCATTCTCCTCGTCCATGTTTCTGAGTTCGTCGTTATCGGGGGGATCGCGATAGGGATTTTGGTCATCGCCAGCCCGGTGAGTACGATCATGACCCTCATCCACCAAATCACCGTGGCGTTGAAGGGGTCACCTGCGACCAAACAAGACTTTGAGGATCTTTTGAAACTCCTCTACGAGCTTTTCAGCAAAGCGAGGCGAGGCGGACTTGTCGCTATCGAAGACGACATTGTCGAGCCGGCAGCTAGCCCCATTCTTTCCAAATATCCTTCTTTTATTAACGACCATGGGAAGCTCGAAGCTTTGCGCGGGAGCCTTCGTCCCGTCATTGACGGGCGGGTTCGCCCGGAGCAATTGAAATCGCTGCTGGAGTCGGAAATCGACACCATGCACGAGCACGAAAACCGTCCCATCGCGATCATCCAGCTTGTCGGCGATTCTTTGCCGGGTGTCGGCATCGTCGCCGCCGTGCTCGGGATCATCAACACGATGAGCGCGATTTCCGAAGGTCCCGAAAAAGTCGGCGAAAAAGTTGCGGCGGCTCTCACCGGGACTTTCCTCGGCGTGTTTTTGGCTTACGGCTTCATTAACCCGCTCGGGACACTCATCAAAAACAACAACGATTTGCACGCATCCTACTACAACATGATCATGCTCGCCTGCGTCAGTTTCGTCAACGGCATGGCACCGATCATGGCGGTCGAAGTAGCCCGCAGAACCATTCAGCCAAACCTGCAACCCACTGCGGACGCGATGGAAGAAATGATGAAAACTATCGCCTAACTCTCTGTTCCGCAATATCTTAAAGCAAAACTATCATGGGTAAGAAAAAACATGCGGAGCATCACGGCGGGGCGTGGAAAGTCGCTTACGCGGATTTTGTCACGGCCATGATGGCTCTTTTCATGGTTCTCTGGATTTGTGCGCAAAGCGAGGAGATCGTCGAATCCACCTCCCGGTATTTCCAAGACCCTTACATCGCTTTCGACAAAAGCGGTTCTGGTTCGATGGAGCAGCATTTGGCGGGATCGAGGAAGGAAGCATCCAAACCAAACCCCGATGTCACGGCCAACGAAGGTTTTCTCCGCGCTGTCGCCAAAGATTTCACCCGTCTTATCAATGTAAAAACGGAAGAAAATAGCCCCATCGATGTCGAGTTGACTTCCGACGGTCTTAAAATCACGCTTTACAACCGCAACGACAAACCTCTTTTTCAAAAGGACACGGCCAAGCTCACGGAATGGGGAGGGTTCGTCTTACAAAATTTGGCGTGGCTAATCGAACGGCACCAGTTCCGTGTTTTCATAGACGGGCATACCGCCGTAGGTTCCTCCAAAAAGGAAGGCAGCTATGGACCTTGGGAACTCAGTGCAGACCGCGCCAACACCGCACGGCGCACCCTCGAGTATTTTGCCGTCAATCCAAAAAAAATTGAAAGGGTCACGGGTTACGCCGACACTTCTCCGATCCCGAGCACCGCTCCAGATGCCCAGCAAAACGAGCGCATCAGCATCAGTCTTTCCGCCGAGCAAGACATCCCTATTTCTCCGGTAGAATCCAAACAATGACTTCTTTTGTCTTCCGTCCTTTCCCTTTTTTTCCGCCATGCGAAATTTTTTAGAAAACCGCACCGAGGTCACCGCTGCCCCTAAAGCCAAAGTGGGCGAAAAACCGTCGGCTGAAGCGAAAGTTTTGCCGCACATCCCGCACGCATTTCCTTCCATCGCGCCGGCACCGGCAACGGATGATGATTTTCCCAAGTTGGAACTCAAGCATGACCCGCAGGGCCGGGTTCGCGAAATCCTTATCACCTGCCGTTGCGGTGAGCGAATCACCTTGCTTTGCAATTATTGATTGGAAGGGGGAGGGGAAGAGAAAA
>DYNR01000175.1 GCA_020720945.1 Chthoniobacter flavus
ATCTTCTTTGCATTTATCTCACGGATTCAGGATTGTGTTTACTGGGGAAGGAAGGTTTGACGCCTCCTCGTTTCAGGGAAAAGGGCCGGGAGATCTCGTGCGGCGAGCCGTGGCTTACGGAAAAAAAGTGTTTGTTTTCGCAGGCTCGGTCGAGGAGAACCTTCCCGTGCCGCAAGGTGTGGAAGTCGTGGCGATTTCACCAGCGCATCTGCCGTTGCGCGAGGCACTTGCCCGAGGGGGAGAGTTTCTTTCTTTGGCGGTCAAACAGATCGTGCGCCGTTTGGAGAAAGATTCGGGGGCGCAAAAAAATCCTGCTTGTTAAAAACAAGGGTATCCTTCACGATGCAAGGCAGTTGTCGTGCCCGCAAAATAGCCATTAACCCATGAATACCCCCGAAGAACTGATGCCGCTTTTGAGCTTGGTCGCCCGGCGGACGACCAATGCGGTGGTGCTCACGGATGCGTTGCAGAGGATACTCTGGGTCAACGAGGCTTTCGAGCGTTTGAGCGGGTATTCTTTGGCGGAAGTGGAAGGGAAAGTGCCGGGGCATTTTTTGCAGTGTAAAAGGACGGATCCGGAGGTGGTGGAGACAGTCCGCAAAGCGTTGCATGCGGGAGAACCGTGCAAGGT
Organism: Chthoniobacter flavus; assembly: GCA_020720945.1. Lineage (GTDB taxonomy): Bacteria > Verrucomicrobiota > Verrucomicrobiia > Chthoniobacterales > DYNR01 > DYNR01. The sequence goes on from DYNR01000175.1 coordinate 632, forward strand.
CTCGCTTTTGAACCGTTCGAAATCCGGTGCTAGCTACTGGGTGGAAATGGACATTCAACCCATCAAAGATGCTGGGGGGAAGTTGACGCATTTCGTTGCAATCCAGCAGGATATAAGCAAGCAAATCCGCACCGAGGAGGAGTTGAGGAAAAGCCGCGACAAGTTCCAGTCGCTGGTCGCGAGCATCCCTGGGGTCGCTTACCGCCGTTTGCCCGACGCGGGGTGGACGATGGTTTACATGAGCCCCGACCTCGATTCGGTGCTGGGTTTTGCGCCGGAGGTGTTTCTTGGCGAGGGAGGAAAAAATTATTCCGAGATGATTTGCGCGGAGGACTTGTCTGCGGTGAAACGGGCGATGGGGCAAGCGGTGGCGGCGGGCGAGTTTTGGGAAGTCGAATATCGGGTGATGCACCCGGAAAAGGGTTTGCGGTGGGTCCACGAGAAAGGGCATGCGGTTTTTGGGGAAACTGGGGAACCCGAGTTTTTTGACGGGTATATTTTGGATATCAGCGAAAGGAAAACCATCGAGGAGACGCTGAAGAGCGAGAGGAACCTGTTTTCTTCCGGGCCTGTTTGCACGATTATTTGGGGGACGGCACCGGAGTGGCCGATTCGCTACATTTCTTCCAACGCGGTTTTTATCCTCGGTTACTCGGTCGAAGAAATGACGCACGCGGATTTTCGTTATGCGAGCTTGATCCATCCCGAGGATCTCGCGTGGCTGGTTCCGGAGATCGAACACAACATACGGCATCACATCAACACCTACGAGCAGTCTTACCGCATCAAGGTGAAGGATGGTTATTACGCGTGGTTTTATGATTTTACCGAGTTGGTCCGGGATGCGGAAGGCAACCTGAAAGAGATCCGGGGTTATCTTTACGAGCAAACCCAGCAAAAAACATTGGAAAGCACTTTGGCTTTTGAGCGGCAGAGGCTTGCGCAGATACTCGAAGGGACCAATGTCGGGACATGGGAGTGGAATGTGCGGAGCGGGGAGACGGTTTTCAACGAGCGGTGGGCGCAGATCATCGGTTGTTCTTTGGAAGAAATCTCGCCGACTACGATCGAGACTTGGGAAAAGTTTGTCCATCCCGATGACATGGAAAGGAGCAGCGACCTGTTGCAGAAGCACTTCCGCGGGGAGACGGACTACTACGAGAGCGAGGTGCGGATGCGGCACAAAAGCGGGGAGTGGATTTGGGTTTTGGACAGGGGCAGCGTGTCGGAGCGCGACGATGCGGGGAACCCGCTGGTTTTATCCGGGACGCACCAAGACATCCACGGTCGGAAAAAAAACGAGGAAGCTTTGCTGGCCAGCGAGCAGATGTTGTCGCAGGCGCAGCGGCTGGCACGCTTGGGGAGCTGGCGTTTGGATTTTTCCACTGGGGACTTGTCGTGGTCGGATGAGATTTACCGTATTTTTGGGATGCGCCCCCAGGAGTTCCCCTCGACCTACGAAGCGTTTTTGGAAGCGGTCCACCCGGAAGACCGCGAGGCGGTTGATGCTGCGTATCGTAACTCCTTGGAAGTCAAGAACTCCCATTACGAAATCGACCACAGGATCGTCCGCAAAGACACGGGAGAAATCCGCCATGTCCACGAGTTTTGCCATCACGAATACGATTCCCAGACGGGCGAAATTTTGGAGTCCCTCGGGACCGTCCAAGACATTACAGACCGCAAGAGGGCAGAGGAAATCATCCGTTCTACGGAAACGCGGTTCCGGACGCTTTTTCAGATTAGCCCGGATGCGACGGTGCTCATTGATAGCGAAACGGGGAAAGCGCTCCAGTTCAACCGCACGGCGCACGAGCAGCTCGGATACAGCGCGGAAGAGTTTGCCGGGCTGGGGATTTCCGATTTTGAGGCGGTGGAAACACCCGAAGAGATCCTGGCCCACACCGGCGCGATCCTTGCCAAAGGGCGGGACGATTTCGAGACCAAGCACAGGAGGAAAGACGGTTCGCTGATCGATGTGAAGGTCACGGTCAAGCCGTTTGAGATGGACGGGAAGAAAGTGATGCTTTGCGTCTATCGGGATGTCAGCCATCAGAAGCGGACCGAAGAGGCGTTGAGGAAAAAGACCGAAGAGCTGGAGCGGTATTTCGATTCCAGCCTCGACCTTTTGTGCATCTCGGATGTGGACGGGCATTTTTTGCGGTTGAACCCGCAGTGGGAAATTGCGTTGGGGTATCCGATCGCCGAGCTGGAAGGGCTTTGTTATACCGACTTTTTGCATCCGGAGGATTTAGAGAAAACGGAGGAGGTGATGGTTGCGTTGCGAGACCAGCGCGAGGTGGATAGTTTTGAAAACCGGTTCCGCGCAAAGGACGGGAGTTTTCGTTGGATCGAGTGGCGCTCACGCGCCGAAGGGAAACTGATTTACGCCGTTGCCAGAGACATCACGGATCGCAAGGCCGTGGAAAGCCGTTTGAGGGAAAGCTACGCCCGGTATGACGAGTTGGCCGAGCAGAGCCGGACGGTGACATGGGAAATCGACACGGAAGGGAGATACACCCACTTGAGCCATGTGGCAGAGTCGCTGTTTGGGTATCGTCCCGATGAGGTTGTCGGGGAAAAATATTTTTACGATTTGCATCCGGAGAACGAGAGGGAGGATTTCAAGGAACAGGCTTTCGAGTTGATGGGGCAGAGGATCAGGATACTGGATTTTGAAAATCCGATCCAGACCAAGTCGGGACGGATTGTTTGGGTCAACACAAATGCGTTGCCCGTTTTTGCGGAAGACGAGAGTTTGGCGGGCTACCGGGGCAGCGACACGGATATAACCGACAGGAAAGAGGCCGAAAGCCTATTGCGAGAAAGCAACCGGTTGCTCGAAGAATCCATCGCGCAAGCCAACGAGTTGCGGCGGAAAGCCGAGGAAGCCAGCCGTGCAAAAAGCTCTTTTTTGGCGACGATGAGCCACGAAATCCGGACGCCGATGAATGCGGTGATCGGGATGACTTCCTTGTTGCAGCACTCGAATCTCGACGAGGACCAAAAAGAGTTCGTTTCTTTGATTCAGTCGGGCGGGGAAACTCTTCTGTCTCTGATCAGCGACATTTTGGATTTTTCGAAAATCGAGGCGGGGCAGCTCGAGTTGGAAAACCTCGCATTCGATCTGAAGCGGTGCGTCGGCGAGACGATCGAGATGTTACAGGTCAAGGCGTTGGAGGCTCAGATCGGGCTGTCGTGTAGCATCGCGGAAGATTGTCCGGAAGAAGTGGTTGGGGACAAGGCGCGGCTGCGGCAGGTTTTGATCAACTTGGTTTCCAACGCCATCAAATTCACGGAGGAGGGAGGGGTTTCGGTGCGCGTGAACGCGGTGCTGGCAGGCGGGGGAGCGGAAGCGAAATGGCGGGTGGATTTCGTGGTGGCAGACACGGGGATCGGGATGGACGAAGCGGCAAAAGAGAAACTCTTCCAACCATTTACGCAGGCAGACAGCTCGGTGACGCGGCGGTTTGGAGGGACGGGGTTGGGTCTGAGCATCTGCAAAAAGATCGTCACCGCCATGGGCGGAGAAATCGCCGTGGAGAGTTGGCCGGGGAAGGGCTCGGAGTTTTCTTTTTTTGTTTTGTTGGGGTGTTCGGAACGGTGTGGGGGCGAAGGGGCGGAGCGGCCTCGGGACGCGTCACCGGAAGACTTCGACGAGCTGTTCGCGGAAAAATATCCCCTTTCCGTTTTGGTCGTGGACGACAGTTTTACGAACCAGAGAGTGATCGTCCACATGCTCGCGAAACTCGGTTATGAACCGGTTTTGGCGCAGGATGGCAACGAGGCGGTCGCGCTTTTCAAGGCAGGGGGAGACGACCTTATTTTCATGGATTTGCAGATGCCAAACATGGGGGGGATCGAGGCGGCAAAAGCGATTCGTTTAGAAACTGGGCATCGCCAGCCTTACATCGTCGCATTGACGGCGGGGGCGATGCGGGAAAACCGGGAACAGAGTTTTGAGGCTGGGATGGACGAATACCTTTCCAAGCCCATCAAGCTTGAGGCCGTGTATGAGGTGATCCGCCGGGCGTTTTTGTTTAGGCAAAGGGAATAGGGGAAGAGGCGGGGGGTAAGCGAGGGGTTTTGCCGAAGAGTTTTACGGGGAGTTTGCCGGGGAGTTTTACGGGGAGTTTTTTTGGGTGGGTTCAAGAGTGGCGGAGGGGGTGGGATTCGAACCCACGGAACCTTGCGGTTCTCCGGTTTTCAAGACCGGCGCAATCGACCACTCTACCACCCCTCCTTTTGAAAAAAAGCAAGTTGCTCTCCGTAAGACACAGCAGTCGGCAACAACGAGAACAATCCACTCAAGCTGCCGAAGAATCAAGCGTTTTCAATTTGAAACTGAAAAAAACAGCAAAAAATACCAACGGGAAAGGAGGGCAGGGTGGTGATTGTGACTGCGGGTGTTATTTTCTGAAATTCGGTGTGCCGATGTCGTCGTTGCAGGCGCGGCTTGGTTTGCGCCTGCTTATTCTGCCTACAGGTTCCAA
>DYNR01000176.1 GCA_020720945.1 Chthoniobacter flavus
CTTTGCAGCCCAATTGATTGCAGAGATTCACAGCAGTTATCTCACGGATTCAGGGCAAAATAAAATATGAAATATCGGCTTTGTTTTATGCTTGTTTGCGGGCTTCATCGGCAAGGGCGGTGCTGAGGTAGCGTTCGCCTGTGCTGCATCCGATGGTGACGATGAGTTTGCCCTTGTTTTCGGGGCGGGCGGCGACTTGCATGGCTGCCCAGACATTGGCGCCCGTGGATATTCCTGCGAGGATTCCTTCCTCTAGCGCGAGGCGTCTTGCGGTGACAATCGCATCGTCCGAACTGACGGGCACGACATCGTCGAGGATTTCTAGGTTGAGGTTTTTTGGGACAAAGCCAGCACCGGTGCCTTGGATTTTGTGGGGGCCGGGTTTTACGGTTTCACCGTTGCGGGTTTGGGTGATGACCGGCGACTCTTTCGGTTCCACGGCAATGACGGAAAACCCTTTTTTGCGCGATTTGAAGACTTCGCCGATTCCCGAAATGGTGCCCCCGGTCCCGACTGCCGAAACGAGGATGTCAGCCGTGCCTTCGGTATCGTCCCAAATCTCTAATGCCGTGGTGTTTCTGTGGATTTCCGGGTTCGCCGGGTTCTCGAACTGTTGCGGGGTCCAAGAATTTTCGATTTCTTTTTTGAGCGATTCGGCGCGGAGGATGGCACCCTTCATCCCTTCCGAGCCGGGGGTCAGCACGAGTTTTGCGCCGAGTAGGGCGAGGAGCGTCCGCCTTTCGATGCTCATGGTTTCCGGCATGGTCAAAATGAGTTTGTAGCCTTTGGCCGCCGCGACAAAGGCGAGGGCGATGCCGGTGTTTCCGGAAGTCGGCTCGATGATCGTGGTTTCCGGTGTCAGGATTCCGCTTTTTTCCGCCGCGTGGATCATGGCGAATCCGATGCGGTCTTTCACGCTTCCGAGAGGGTTGAAGAACTCGGCTTTCACTGCGATGGTTGCGGGAAGCCCCGCCGAAATGCGGTTCAGTTTGATGAGCGGGGTGCGTCCGATGGACGAGATGATGTCGGTGTGTATTTTCATGGTTTTGTTTTTTTGTTGGTTGTGAGATTGTTGTTGATTGTTGTTAGATGTTGTCTGCGAAGGCGATAAGCTTTCTGTATTCGGCGAGAATCGTTTGCGTGGCGAGGACCAGAGCCGCTTCTTTCAAAAAGGCGGGGGGTTTCGCTGGCGTTTCCAAAATGATTTCAAAGGGTTTTGGGGATGCGTCCGGCGGTGCGCTCAAAATCCCCGGATAAGTTTTGCGGATCACGCTGTCTGCGGCGGGGAATCCATCGATGAACGCGTCGCGGTTTCTCGGCAAAACCTCTTCTGCCGCCCGGAGTGCGGGGGCGATGAGATTTTCTGTCAAAACGGCACCGTGCGCGTATCCGTAAAACCCCTCGCTGGTGTCGTCCGTGTGCAAAGCCAAAATGCCGTGCGGGGTGATTCGCTGGATTTCTTGTTGTAAGAAAACGACTTCCGGTTCCTCCGAGTTTTTCCAAAACTCCCGGTTGATGTCTGTGCCCGAAACGGTTTCCCGGGTTTGCTGCAGGAGTCCCGTCGGGTTGCAGACCGGGTAGCAAAAGAGATGGTAGCCTTCCGCCAGACCAGGGTTTTGGTCGAGTGTTTGCAAAAGCCGGACTAGCGCGTGAACTCCTTCTGGTTCATCGCCGTGAATCCCGGCAAAAATCGCCACGCGCAACAGCGGGAACCCCGCTTCTTTTCCCCGAAATTCGATGAGAGGCAAGTCGCTCCGCCCGATTTTGGTATCGGGTTCCGGAAGATTCTTCGCGGAGAACTGCGGGTTTTCCCTGCAAATTTTGCGCAAATCGCGCAGTTTTTCCGAGGGAGATTCCCGTTCAGAAAATCCTGTAAGAAATTGAAAATCAGGGAAATCTGCTTCATCGCAGACTTGGGTTTGCCCGGTTGTAAAAAGGAAACTCATCGGTTTTTTTTGGCTTTATTTCAAACAGGGTGCCGCAAAAAGTCTATAAAGTCAATAGGAATTATGAGCTTTTTGGAAAAATCGGTTTTTTCTTTTAGCGGATTCGGTTTTAGCGAGTGTAATTCGTTGGGGAAAAGGGAGTTGTGAATCAGGCGGAGGATATTTTTTTTGAGGGGGTGATGGGAAAAAATTTTTATCTGCTTGATTCTGTTGGCGTTCCGCAAACGAGAAGAAAAAGAGGTTGACGGGAGGGGCGGGAATACCATATTTAGTGTCGACCTATGCAAGAGACCACAATATGTAGTGATTTGACCAACTTGGGCGCAGAAAACAGCGAACAGGAGAACGAAGCGACCGAAGTGCTCGGAAGGGGGGAAGGGGGCCGAGATGCGGCGGCGAGGTGCTGGTTGCCGGGGTTGGAGCCAGAAGAGGAAAATTTGGCGTATGTCCGCAAGAGGGATGGATCGGAAGACGGGTTTGACCAGCGGAAAATCGTTTCGGCGATTCGCAGGGCGGGGGAGGCGACGGAGGAATTTGGGATGGATCGGGCGCGGGCGTTGGCATCTTGCGTGGTTTCGCAGTTGCGCCTTCGCGGGCAAGGAACCGTTTCGATCGAAGATGTGCAAGATATGGTCGAGTTGACGCTGATGAATGCGGGGCATTTTCGCACGGCGCGCTCGTATGTTTTGTTCCGCGAGCACCGGAGGTTGTTGCGGGAAGACCGCAGGGTTTCCGTGGATGTGCATTCCAGTGTCGAGGAGTATGTCGGGAGGAAGGATTGGCGCGTCAACGCAAACGCGAACCAGGGGTATTCCCTCGGCGGGATGATTTTGAACATGGCGGGAAAAGTGACCGCAAACTATTGGCTGAACCATGTTTATCCCGAAGAGGTCGGGGAGGCGCACCGCTCGGGAGATTTTCATATCCACGATTTGGATATGCTTTCCGGGTATTGTGCTGGGTGGTCGTTGCGGATGCTTTTGCAAGAAGGGCTTAACGGGGTCGCCAACAAAATCGAAGCGGCGCCGCCCAAGCATCTGAGGACAGCGCTCGGGCAAATGGTGAATTTTTTGGGGACTCTGCAAAACGAGTGGGCGGGGGCGCAAGCCTTCAGTTCGTTCGACACTTATCTCGCCCCGTATGTGAGGAAAGACGGGTTGAACTACCAGAATGTCAAGCAGTGCATGCAGGAGTTCATCCACAACTTGAATGTGCCGTCGCGATGGGGGACGCAAACCCCGTTCACGAATTTGACATTCGACTGGACTTGCCCGCGCGACATCCGCGAGCAGGAACCGGTGATCGCCGGCGAACCTGCGGGTTTTTTGTATGGAGACCTCGGGGAAGAAATGGACATGATCAACCGCGCGTTTTTGGAAGTCATGTCGGAAGGCGATGCAAAAGGGCGCGTATTTACCTTTCCGATACCGACTTACAATATCACGCCAGATTTTGAATGGGAGCACCCGAACTGCGCTTTGCTTTTTGGCATGACCGCGCGTTACGGGCTCCCTTACTTCCAAAACTTTTTGAACAGCGACCTCGAACCCCATCACATCCGCTCGATGTGCTGCAGGTTGCAGCTCGATTTGCGGGAGTTGCTCAAGCGCGGCAACGGGTTGTTCGGGAGCGCGGAACAAACGGGATCCATCGGGGTCGTGACGCTGAACTGCGCGCGCCTCGGTTACTCGTTTGCGGGGGATCGGGAAGGGTTGTTCAAAAAGCTCGATAACCTTTTGCACCTTGCCATGCGGAGTTTGGAGCTGAAGAGAGAGCTCGTTTCCCAGCGGATGGAAGATGGGCTTTACCCCTTTACGAAGAGGTATTTAGGGACGCTGCGGAACCATTTTTCCACGATCGGAATCAACGGGATAAACGAGTGCATCAGGAATTTTTTCACGGGGGAAGAGGACATCACGACCCCGTTGGGGACAGAAATGGGCCTCGAAATTTTGCGGCATTTGCGGGTTCGCATGACGGAGTTTCAGGAAGAAACCGGGCATCTTTACAATCTCGAAGCGTCGCCGGCAGAAGGGGCGACCTACCGTTTTGCGAAAGAGGACAGCAAGCGGTTTCCTGGCATCATCCAAGCGGGGACGGCGGATGCGCCCTATTACACGAACTCGTCGCAAGTTCCCGTGTGTTGGAGCGAAGACCCGTTCGAGGTGCTGGATCACCAGGAAGATTTCCAGCGGCTTTACACGGGAGGAACGGTCGTCCACTTGTATATGGGCGAAAAAATTTCTTCCGGCGATGCTTGCAAGAAGTTGGTTCGTAAGGTGTTAGAAAATTACAGGATCCCGTATATCACGATTACGCCGACTTTTTCCATCTGTTCGCAGCACGGTTATTTGACTGGGGAGCAACCGGAATGCCCGCACTGTGGTGCCGCGACGGAAGTGTGGACGCGGGTGATGGGCTACCACCGTCCGGTCAGCCAGTTTAACAAAGGGAAAAAGAGCGAGCACGCGGAGAGGGCATTTTTTGTTGAAAAGTTGGAAGCGGTTTCCTGAGGCGAAAAAACGCCAGCGATAGGTGGAAACTTGATGCACGCAACCGCCCGAGAATTGCAGGTCGGGGGATTTCAGCCGTTCACTACGGTTGATTTCCCCGGTCATCTTGCGGCGGTTGTTTTTTTGCAGGGTTGTCCGTGGCGTTGCCCGTATTGCCATAACCCGCATTTGCGGGGGAGGTTTTCGGGGGGAAAGCTGGAATGGAGCGCGGTTGTCGCAAAGTTGCGGAAGCGCAAGGGACGGTTGGATGGTGTTGTTTTTAGCGGGGGAGAACCCACTTTGCAGCCAGCGTTAGGCGGAGGGGTCAAAGAAGTTCGCGAAATGGGTTTTTTGGTCGGATTGCATACGACCGGAATGTTTCCCGAAAGGGTTTTGGAATTGTTGCCAGAGTTGGATTGGGTTGGTTTGGACATCAAAGCCCCCCCTGACGAGAGATACGATTTGCTTACGGGAAGAAAGGGGAGTGCCGCGTTGTTTTTGCGGAGTTTGCGGTATATTTTGGAGTCGGGGGTTCCGGTGGAATTGCGGACGACGGTCGGGGGGAAAGCCCTCGGGGAAGACGATTGGGTGGAGGTTCAAAATTGGTTGAAGAGCAACGGGTTGCCGCAAAGTAAGCGGCAGGATTTCCGCCCGGTATAAAAAAGCGTG
>DYNR01000009.1:0-13870 GCA_020720945.1 Chthoniobacter flavus
TCCAAGATAAAAACGGAATCTCCGCGGGAGGGAGAACCGCTGACAATTTCCGCTACGATGAAGGGAGGGGTGCGGTCGTCGGTGACGCGGAGGGTGGATTCGATGACCCCGTTTTTCATGGTGTTCAGGACTTTTCCCGTTTGGAGTTGGTTTGAAGAAGGGGAGTCTAGGACGACAAATTTTCCGGGGCCGTTGACGACATAAATCGAGGCGATGGGGTTGAGGGGGGTTGCCGCCGGAGGGGCGGGTTTGCTTTTCGGCCACCAAAAGAAGAGCATTTCTTTCCAGCCTTTGCGTTTCGAATTTTTTTGCAGGGCGAGTTTTTCTTTTTTTGCTTTTTCCTTTTCCGCTTTTTTCAGGAGAGCTTTTTCTTTTTTGGAAATAGCGGGAGATTCGGTTGTTGCGGGGTTGTTTTGTGTTGGAAGGATGTTTCGGTAGGCGGGGGGAGGTTGCTGTTTTTTTGGGAAGACCGAAAAGCAGCCGGAGACAAAAAGGAGAGCCAGCAAAACGGGGAGGAGGGAGATTTTTTTCATTTGATTTTTCGCCGGGCAAGCATCGGTGGAAACGGAGAAAAAACCAAGGAAAAGATGCGGAGATTTTTTAGGCGATGCGGGAGGATTCCGTGTTGCGTGGAAGGCGTGGGGCTGTTAGAAACTAGGGAATGAGTTTGCGCAGATCCATTTTGTTTTTGGTGGCAGCGTTTGTCTGGGGGATTGGAGGAATCGTTTTTGGGATAGGGGACGAGACGATTTCCGAATTCGATCGGCAGGCGATGAAGATACGGGAGGAGCAGCTCCGCCGCCTGCAACCGCAAGTCGTGATTCCTTCCACATTGACGCAAGTGTTTGGAGGGGGGAGATACCCGTGGAAGCGGAACATTATGACGACGGTGTTTTGGGTTGGGGAGCAAGCGACGATGAACAACCCCGTGCCCAACAACAAAAGTTCTTGGGATCCGGCTTGGTCGGCGAGTTACGGGGGGTTTGACAATCCCGACCCCGCGGCAAGGCGCAATTTTATTCCGGCAAAGTTCCTCCCGCGGCAGAACCCGTTTTATGTTGCTTTGCCCTACAATGATGTCACGCACGGGACGACGAAGCCGGAATCCAAGAGGGTGATCCCGTGGTTTCGCCAAGCGTTTGAGAGAGAGGGCAAGACGGTGTGCAAAGGCAGGTGGGTGGCGGTTCGATACAGGAACCGGGTGGCTTATGCGCAATGGGAGGACTGCGGTCCATTCCGGACGGATCACTGGCAGTATGTCTTTGGGAATGAACGACCTAAGCCGAATTTGAACCAAGGGGCGGGGCTGGATGTTTCGCCGGCGGTGCGGGATTATCTCGGGATGGGAAACAAGGATTTTTGCGACTGGAAGTTTGTGGAATTCCGCGAAGTGCCCCAAGGGCCGTGGTCGAAATACGGGGACAACAACACTTTTGTTTTGTTGCGCAAAGCCGCCAACCTTTTTAAAGAAGACCGCAACAACGCCTACAATGCGCGGGGGGCGGCGCGGGTTCCCGCCAGATAACTCCCTTCTTTTCGGTCGAATGAAAAACGCAGTTCCTTTTTTTCTTTGTCTCTTATGAAAAACGCAGTTTCTTTTTTTCTTTGTCTCTTGTTGTTGTGTGCGGTGGTTGCGCCAGTCCGGGCATCCCTGCCTCCGTCTGTGGTTTTTGTCGATCCTGCCAGGTTTGACAAACTCGTGGCTTTGGGGGAGCGGGAAGGGTGGAAGGATTTGCCGTTGGGCAAGAGGACGGCCTGCGTCGGCCTCGCGCTGGTAGGAACCCCGTATGTCAATTACACGCTGGAGTTGGACGAAAGGATCGAGACCCCGTGCGTCAATATGGACGGGATGGATTGCTGGACTTTTTTTGAAATAGCACTCGGGACGGCGCGGGCGTTTGCCGTGACCCCCCGTCCGACGCCCGGCGACCTGTTGAGGATGATCGAGCTAGACCGTTATCGGGGAGGCAAATGCGACGGTTCGTTTGTTTCGCGGTTGCATCATTTGGAAGACTGGGCATACGACAACCAGAAGCGCGGGTTGGTTGAAGACATAACGCCAAAGTTGCCGGGGGCGGAGAGGTTGCAAAGGGAAATGTCTTACATGGGGACGCACTGGAAATCGTTTCGCCAACTCAAAGCTAACCTTTCCTTGGTTCCCGCGATGCAACGCGTCGAGGCGGAAATTTCCAAGCGAGGGATTTATTACATCCCGAAAAAAATGGTTCCGCAGGCAGAGAAATTTATCCAAGACGGGGATGTGATTTTCATCGTGACGACATGGCCGGGGACTTACACTTCGCATGTCGGACTCGCGGTGGGAGACCGCCGCGGCGGCGTGCGTTTTTTGCATGCGTCCCGCGATAAAGGGAGGGTCGTCCTGGATGGCAGATTGGGTGATTACCTGAAGTCCTTCAGCAAGCACCAGGGAATTATGGTATTGCGCCCCAAAGAGATACGATAGATTTATGGACATCCCCCAGACATCGCCGTTGTTGCAGAAAGAGAGAAAAGCCTTCCGTTTTTTGGGTGTCGTTGTTGTCTTGTTGGCAGCGGTGACCGGAGCGGGGAAATGTGGTGAGCCATCCGTTGATTTGCGGATGCCTCCGACGCAACAGGTTGTTGGCGAGCTTTCCGCTCTTCCGCCGGAGAGAGCGGCGGGCGTTTTGCGCGAAGCCGTTTTGAAAAATTACCGGCCGTCCAGCGTGGTGCAAACGAGCAGTTCGCTGCAACCCGTATTTGTGCAGTGGGTGCGTCTGTGGCAATGGTATTCTTTGTTGGCAAAAAAAGACGAGGAAGAGTTTGCGCGGTTTTTGTTGCGGTATTTTCGGGAGGATCGGGCGAAGGGGGCTAACGCGTTGCTTTACCGGCGCGTTGGCGAAAATTTTCCTGGGGAGATGCCGGCGATCACCAAAGAAACGGCGGTGACACTTTTGAAGAATCCGGCGATGGAAAAGAAGGTGCGGGAGGATTATTTGCCGTCCAATTTCTTCTGGAAATCCGCTTGGTTGGTGGATTATTTGGGCAAAGATGCTGCCGCTGAAATCGCGGGGAACCCCAAGTTTCTCGAAGCGTTTTTCGGGGCGGTTTCCGAGGACGATTTTTTGCCGGGAGTTTTTCAAAATTTGGAGAGGTTGCGGAGGCATAGCCCGCAAGATTTCCGGGAGTATTTCGAGTTGGCGCTGGCTTTGAGCATCGTTTTTGACCAGAAGCCCGACGCGAATTGGCCGCACCATCAAGTGCCAAAAGGAGGTCTTTTGCCTGACAGGCAAACGGTCGAAGAGCGGTTTGATTTTTGGGTTGATTCTCAGCGCAAGTCGCGTTTGCTTACGGACTTGCGCCAGCTCAAGGCCGACCAGCTAAAGTTCGTGGTGGATGCCCTGGCACCGCCCAACGAGCTCCGCTGGGCGCAGGGAAAAATCCGTCTTGCGAGGGGCAGTTTTTCCAAAGTGTTTTCTTCGATTCAATACGACAACTCGCGGGTGCAGAGAAAGCAATACACTTGGCCGGGAGGCATTCCTTATACTTTGGAAAACATCGAGGCAAAGGGAGGAATCTGCGTTGACCAGGCGTATTTTTCCGCGCTTGCAGGGAAGGCGAAAGGGGTTCCCACTTTGCTGTTTGTCGGGCAGGGTTCCGACGGGGGGCACGCGTGGTTCGGGTATTTGGTTGCCCCCGACCGTTGGGATATGGATGCGGGGCGTTACAAGGAGCAGAAATTTACGGTCGGGCATGCGAAAGACCCCCAGAATTGGGAGGACATCAGCGACCACGAACTAAAATTTCTTTCGCAGAGAGTGCGGCAGACTCCGGAATACCGTTCGGGCGAGTTGGATCTTTTGGTTGCAGAGAATTTTTTGGCTGCAGGGGATTTGCAAAGAGCGAGGGGGGCGGCGGAGAGTGCGTTGTTGGCAGCCAAGCAAAACCCCGATGCGTGGGATATGAAAACCCGGTTGCTCGAATTGCAGGCGGCACCCCTGCCCGAGGTCACGGCGCATTTTGAAGCGGCAGCCCAAAACTTTTGCAACCAGGCAGATTTGCAGGCTTATTACCTCACGAGCTTGGCCAAGAAACTGAAAGATTCGGGGGAGTTCCGGAAGGCGCAAGAAATAGAAAGCAAGGTCATCATCAAAAACAGTTCGCAGAGGATGGACATCAGTTTGGGGGCGGCGGCGCAAAAAATGAATGCCTTGCTGGAGGCGGGGAAAACGGCAGAAGCGGTCCGGGAATTTCAGGTGCAGTCCATGCGCCTGGGGGCGGACGGCGGGGGGAATTATTTTTACGAGATGGTTAAACCGTTGGTGGAGCACTTGTTAAAAGCGGGGGACAGAAAGCAGGCTGCCCAAATTTTAGAGGGGGCAAAGGCCAGGCTGAAAACAGAGCGGGGGTCTATTCTCGCAAATGAATTTGCGGAGTTGCGGGCGAAAATCAATGCTGCCCGGTGAAGCTTCCGGCGAGTCTTTTTCTTTGGAGGACGATTTTTTCCTGTTTTTCTCGGCGCGTTTGCTTTCAACTTGCGCCCGTTTTGCGACTTTAATTTTTTACCGATATGAGCGAGATCATCGACTTCTTTTTGCATGCAGAAAACCATTTGCTTTGGGTGGTGGAAAACTACGGGCCATGGATTTACGCATTGCTTTTTTTGATCGTTTTTTGCGAGACAGGCCTGGTTGTCACGCCGTTTCTTCCAGGAGATTCCTTGCTGTTTGCCGTGGGGGCATTGGCCGCGCAAAGTTACATCGACTGGCAGATTGTCGCGCCGCTGCTTTTGGCCGCGGCAATTTTGGGGGATACGGTGAATTATGCGGTTGGCAAGTGGATCGGGCCCAAGGTGTTCCATTACGAAGATAGCCGTTTTTTCAGAAAAGAATACCTGTATAAGGCGCACGCATTTTACGAGAAATACGGCGGGCGAGCCATCATTCTGGCCCGTTTCGTTCCGATCATACGGACTTTTGCGCCGTTTGTTGCCGGCGTGGGAACCATGTCTTACTCCAAGTTCTTCCTCTACAATGTTGTCGGAGCCGTTTTGTGGGTCGGTCTTTTTTTGGGTGGAGGGTATTTTTTCGGGGCGTTGCCATTTGTCCAGAAGAACATGAAAGTCGTGATTTTAGGGATCATCATTGTTTCGGTTTTGCCGATCGTGTGGGAGTATTACAAAGCGAAAATGGAAGCGCGGCGGGCGGAAAAGGGAGGGAGTTTTTGAGGTGAAGGCGGCGGGTTTTCGTTTTGCGCTTTTCATTTTTTGCGCCGTTTTTTTTGGTGGAGGTGCGGGGGGGAGTGCCGTGGCATTTTCATCGGACGGGGAGTTGCGGTGGAACGCGAGGATTGTGGAGTGCATTGAAAAAGAGATGCCCAAGGGTGGGGCGTATTCCACATCGTCCGCCGCAAGCGAAGGTTTGCGGGCATCGGTCAGGGATACACAAGAAGGGTTGGAGGTTCGTCCTTTTCGTGCTGCAACATTTTGTTCCGCAGCGACTTACACTTTGTTGTTGAAAGTTGTCGCCCCTGCCCTCGGGCAAATGCCGGGACGGGGGAGGTTGGTTCCTTTGCAGCAGGCGGACGGGGAAGGCGTTTGGGGGAGGTGGAACGCCAACGGACCGGGGGGCGCCGTGCTTTTTGCCGAAACCGGGGCGGGGATCAATTTCACGGATTGGGAGAAGGCGCGGGCAGGGGATTTTTTGAAAGTTTGGTGGACCGATGCGGTCGGGCACCAGGAGAGGGGGCATCTGGTTGTTTTTTTGAAGAAGGATGCCGAGAGCGTGACTTTTTGGTCGGGGAACAAACCGGGGGGATACGGGGAGAAAACGGTTTCTTTGAGTAAAATCAAGAGAGCTCTTTTTAGTCGTTTGACCGATCCTGAAAAATTGGCGGTTGCGCCGTTGGCTGAAAAAAACGAATACCTTGGTGCCATGTTAAAAAGGGCGAGTTCGTGGGAAGAGGTTTTGAAAAAAACGGCGGTTTTGAGGGGGGAGTAGGGAGAAGGCAGAAGTTAGAAGGAAGAAGGCAGAAGGAAGAATTTTAATGCGGGAGCGGAGGGTGGTTTGGGAGGTTTTTTGGGTGGCGGGAAGGTAGCAAGTTTGTGTTTTGAGAAGGACATAAGTTTTTGACAACTTTGAAAATACCATGCGAACGGGGAGGAGACGCAGGTTTTCGATTGCAGATTGGAGGAGATTGGACGATAGTTTTTTTCCGTGACCAATTCTATGAATAACGATGAAAAATTCGGTGAAGGGGGAGGGGAGGAAATTGACCCTACAAGCGTGGCGGGTAGTTCGGCAAAGAAATCGGAGTGGGGGGTTCGATTTTTTGCGGTTGCGGTTTTTCTTTTTCTTTTTGCGCTGGTTGCATTGGGAGGGGTTTCGGCGTGGGTGATTTTTGGAGGGAGAGGAAATCCCGTGCAACAATACACGCAGGGGGTCCGCTATTTCAACGGGAGCGGGGTTCCGGTGGACGCGGCAAAGGCGGTTTCGTATTTTCGGCGGGCGGCGGATCAGGGGAATGTGGACGCGGTTTGCAATTTGGGTTTTTGCTATTATTACGGGATCGGGGTAAAGGCGGATTTTGGGGAGGCGGCACGGAGGTTTCGCGATGCGGCGTTTGCTGGTAATTTGCAGGCGCAGAATAATTTAGCGATTTGTTATTTCAACGGCGAAGGGGTCGAAAAGGACGAGGGGGCGGCGCGTGACTGGTGGGTGCGCGCGGCGGAGGGCGGGGATTTGCAGGCGCAGTTGGCGATGGGCATACTCGTGGGGCAAGAGGATGCTGCGGGGGCTACTTGGTGGTTTCGGAGGGCGGCGGAACGGGGGAATGCGAAGGCGCAGTTCCGTCTCGGTTGTGCCTATGCGCAGGGGGAAGGGGTTGCCAAAAATTTGCGGGAAGCGGTTCGTTGGTGGGATGCGGCGGCGGATCAGGGCAATCTGGAAGCCAGATACAATTTGGCTTGGGCTTATGCGAATGGGGAGGGGGTGGCGCAGGATTGGAGGCGTGCGGCGGGTTTGTTGCGCGAGGCGGCGGCGGCGGGGAACTCGTTGGCGCAGTATGGGTTGGCGTGGTGTTTGGAGAATGGGGCAGGAGTTGCAGTGGACGAAGGGGAAGCGTTTTTTTGGTATCGGAAGGCGGCGGAGGCGGGGGATGCGGCGGCGCAGTGCAATGTCGCGTGGTGCTATGCGAACGGGAGGGGGGTGGATGCGGATATGGCGGAAGCGGTTTCTTGGTATCGGAGGGCGGCGGAAGGAGGGGATCCTGAGGCGCAACTTGCCGTGGGGCTTTGCTACGAAAACGGTTTTTTTGCGGGAAGAGATTTGGTGGAGTCTTTGGCGTGGTATTTGCGTTCGGGGAAATCTGGGAACGCGGTGGCACAATATCGTGCGGGCGTTTTTTTTCGGGAGGGGGAAGGGGTTGCGAGGGATGAAAATGAAGCGGCGAACTGGTTTAAGAAAGCGGCGAATGGCGGGGATGCTTTGGCGCAATTCGAGCTAGGGAGATGTTACGCGGAGGGGGAAGGGTTGCGGGCGGATTCTGTTTTGGCGGAAGAGTGGTATGGGAAAGCGGCAGGGCAAGGCGAAGTGCGGGCGATGCTCGCGCTGGCGTTGGCACGGTTGGAGGTGGGGGATGAGGCGGTATTTTTCCAGTGGATCGAGAAGGCGGTGAAGTCGGGCAACCCTTTGGCGCAGTGGGTGTTGGGCGATTGTTTTTTCTATGGATACGGGGTGGGCAGGGACGGGGGGAAGGCGTTTGCGCTGTATCGGGAGGCGGCGTCGGGAGGGTCGGGGGCAGCGTTGTTTCGGGAGGGCGTTTGCTATCGGGACGGGGTAGGCGTGGAAGAAGATCGGGGCGAGGCGTTCCGCTGTTTTTTATCGGGGGCGCAAGCGGGGAACCTTGCCGCGCAGGTTGCGGTGGGGCGGTGTTATGCGGGGGGCGATGGGGTGGCAAAGGATTTGCGGGAAGCCGCGGAGTGGTATCGGAAGGCGGCGGGGCGGGGCAATGCGGAAGCCCAGTTTTTGTTGGCCGCGCAACTGGCATCAGGGGAGGGGGTTGCGAAGAACCAGGAGGAGGCGGTCGGGTGGAGTTGGAAGGCGGCGGAAGGGGGGGATGTGGACGCATTGGAGTTTTTGGGGATGAGTTATTATCGTGGCGATGGGGTGGTGCGGAGTTTGCCTTTGGCTGTGCGGTGTTGGGTGTTGGCGGCGGCGCAGGGAAGGGTTTTGTCTAAAATTTGTTTGGCTTGGAACGATGCGGAAACGGGGGAATCTCCGGAGGGTTTTGCCTGGGCAGCGCGGTTGTATGCCGAAGGGCTAGCACTTTCTCGCGGACGAGAACTTTCTCGCAGACGAGAACTTTCTCGCGGACGAGAAAAAGTCGGGGATGCGGGGCGATATTTTCTTTCGGGGGCGGAAGTGGGCGGGGTGATGGAGCAATATAATTTAGGCTGGTGTTACGAGAACGGTGTGGGAGTCCCGCGAGATATGCGGGAGGCGGCGCGGTGGTATCGGAAGGCGGCGGAACAAGGAAACGCGTTGGCGCAGACGGCGTTAGGGGCGTGTTATGCCAAGGGGGAGGGGGTTGGCAAAGATGCGAAAGAGGCGCTTCGTTGGTATTCGGATGCGGCGGGGAAGGGAGAGCTTGGCGCGCTTTGTGCGTTGGGGGGCATTTACATGAAAGGCGAAGGGGTTGGGAAGAACTGGGCAAAAGCGGTTTCGTGTTATTTTGCGGCGGCGAAGGGAGGATATGCGGAAGCGCAGAACCGTTACGGGGTTTGTTTGTTGGAAGGAAAAGGGGTGGCTTCCGATGCGGGGGCGGCGGTGGAGTGGTTTTCGTTGGCGGCGGAGCAGGGGGATGCCGATGCGCAGAAGAACTTGGGGCTTTGCTATTTTTTGGGGCAAGGGGTCGCGAAAGATCCGGTTGTGGCGGTCGGGTTATTTCGGAAAGCGGCGGAGGCGGGAAATGCGCAGGCGCAGTATTGTTTGGGGATGTGTTACGAGATGGATGCAGGGATTTCCAAAAATTTGGAGGAGGCTGTGGGGTGGTATCGGAGGGCGGCGGATGCGGGGTATGCGAAGGCGCAGGTGGCACTCGGGAACTGCTATTTTGCGGGCGGGGGAGTGCCTGTTGATTTTGCGGAAGGGGCGCGGTGGTATCGGAAGGCGGCGGGTGCGGGAGATGTGACCGCGCAAGTTCTTTTGGGGAACTGTTATTTGAGGGGCGAAGGAGTCGTTTCGGATTTTGGGGAAGCGGTGGGGTGGTATCGGCGGGCGGCGGATGCGGGGAATGCCGAGGCGCAATATGCGTTAGGCGGGTGTTATTACCAAGGCGTGGGAGTGCGGAAAGATTTGCAGGAAGCGGTGCGGTGGTATCGGAAGGCGGCGGAGCAAGGAAACATCGAGGCGCAATACAGTTTGGGTTTGTGCTATTTCAAGGCAACGGGGGTTCCGAAGGACGATGTGGAAGCGGTGGGATGGTATCGGAAGACGGCGGAGGCGGGGAATGCCGATGCCCAGTGTTATTTGGGGGTGTGTTATGCAAAAGGCTTTGGGGTTGAAAAAGATCCAGCGGAATCGGTGCGGTGGTATCGGATGGCGGCAGAACAAGGCAATTCGGTTGCGCAGTATAATTTGGGGATCAGTTATGCCAAGGGGTCCGGGGTGCGAAAAGACATGGGGGAAGCGGTGCGGTGGTGGACCCAGGCGGCAGAGAAACGGAATGACCGGGCGCAATACAATTTGGGGTTGTGCTATTATACGGGGGACGGGGAAACCAAAAATACGGTCGAGGCGGTGCGCTGGTGGATTCATGCAGCGAGGCAGGGAAACGACGATGCGAGGAACAACTTGCTCGCTTTGGGGATTAAATGAAACGACTTGCCGCAGAGTCTGCCTCTTGCGAATCAAATTTTTCCCGATTCCAAAAGGGGACGGAGGCGGGAGTGGCGCGAGGAAGTGCGGTTGTTTTGAACGGCAAAGGAAAAGGCTTTTTCTTCGCCGACTAAGATGACGAGTTTTTTTCCTCTGGTCACGCCTGTGTAAAGCAGGTTGCGTTGGAGCAAAACATACTGCTGCATGGAGAGCGGGAGCACGATAGCAGGGAACTCCGAGCCTTGGCTTTTGTGGATGGTCACGGCGTAGGCGAGGGAAACTTCATCCATTTCCCGGAAGTCGTAAACCACTTTTTTTGTTTCAAAAAGGATGGAAACTTCGAGGTTTTCCTCGTCGATGTCCACGATGCGCCCGATGTCTCCGTTGAATACTTCTTTATCGTGGTTGTTGCGGGTTTGGATGATTTTATCGCCGGTGCGGAACTCCGTGCCCGCGAAGGTGAGGGAAGACCCGCCGTGTTGTTTTGGGTTGATGGCGTTTTGTAGCAACTCGTTGAATTGGCGGGTGCCTAGAGAGCCGCGGTTCATCGGGCAGAGGACTTGGATGTCTTCGCGGGGGTCGAGCCCGAATTTTTTTGGGATGCGGGAAGCGACCAGTTCGACGACGGTTTTTTGAATCGCCCCGGCATCGGGTTTTGCAACAAAAAGGAAGTCCGAGTTTTGGGGGAGTTCCGGGAGTTTTCCCAGATTGATTTCGTGGGCGGCGGAGATGATTTGGCTGCCTTCGGCCTGGCGAAAAATTTCTGTGAGGTGGACGGTCGGGATGCGTCCGCTCCCGATCATGTCGGCGAGGGCGGAGCCTGGACCGACGCTGGGGAGCTGGTCTTTGTCGCCGACGAAGAGGATGTGGGATTGTTCCGGGATAGCGCGCAAGAGCTTTTGCAAGAGCGGGATATCAATCATCGAAGATTCGTCAACGACGAGCAAGTCGCATTCCAGGAGGTTGTCTTTTCCTCGGGCGTAACGGCCGGGAGGCTGGTATTCCAAAAGGCGATGGATGGTTTTCGCTTCGCAGCCAGTGGTTTCTGAAAGGCGTTTTGCGGCTCTGCCAGTCGGAGCGCAAAGAGTGCAACGGATTTTTTTTGCTTGGAGGATGGAAAGGATGGCGTTGACGAGGGTTGTTTTTCCGACACCGGGGCCGCCGGTGATGATGGCGATGCGGGAGGACAAGGCGGTGCGGAGGGCGTCGCGCTGCGAGGGGGCGAGCTGTTTTTTCGTTTTTGTTTCCACCCATGAAGCGGCTTTTTCAAAGTCGATGGGAGGGTAAACCGATGGGAGGGAAGCGGCGGAGAGGAGGCGGGCGGCGATTTCTTTTTCCGCAAAGTGGAGAAAGGGGAGGTAGGCGAGGTTTTCTTCGGAGACGATTTCGTGGTCGCCGAGCAACTGGTTGAACGCCGCTTCCACGGGGGGGAGGTCGATTTCGAGGAGCGCGGCACTTTTGTTCAAAAGCTCTTGGGTCGGGAGGGCGCAGTGGCCGGAGTCTGTCGCTTCATTCAAGACATAGGCGATGCCGGCGGCAGCCCGCTGCGGGGAATCGGCGGGAATCCCGAGGCGGCGGGCGATGGCATCGGCGGTTTTGAACCCGATGCCGTGGATGTCTTTTGCCAGCGAGTAAGGGAAGGCGCGGACGGTTTCGATGGCCCGTTCGCCGTAGGTTTTGTAAATCCGTAACGCCTTGCTCGTGCTGATGCCGTAGGAGTGGAGGAAGACCATGATTTCCCTGACATTTTTTTGTTCCTTCCATGCGTCGCGGATTTTTTTTCTCCGTTCGGTTCCGATGCCGGGAATTTGTTCTAAAAGGGCGGAGCGTTCTTCGATGATTGAAAAAATTTCCGCGCCGAATTTTTTCACCATTTTTTTCGCATAGGAGGGGCCGATTCCTTTGATGAGGTTGCCCGCCAAGAATTTTTCGATTCCTTCGAGCGAGGAAGGCGGAACGCTACGGATTTCATCCGCCTTGAATTGGCGACCGTGATCGCGGTCGGTCACCCACCTCCCTTGCGCAGAAATCCACTCGCCCGTGTGGAGATCTATCGCATTGCCGACAACGGTAACGAGGTCGCGCTCGCCCTTTACTTCGAGTCGGAGGACAGAGAAACCCGATTCTTCCGAGTGGAAGGTGATTCGCTCCAGCGTGCCAGAAATCGTATTCGGCGAAGTGGGGGGCGGTTTGCGGTCGGTGTTCATTGAAACGGAGAGTGAATGTTGCTGTCCAGAGTCGCTGGTGTTTCAGGGGAATCCATTCAGCGAATAGGAAAAATGCGGTGGGTGCTTTGGAAGAACAGCGCAGAGTAAACTTTCTTTGAGCAGGCGGCGAACAACGAGGAAAAGTGCGAGGGTGCTGAGTAGGATTGCTTCATGTCTTGCCCTCTTGTTTGATGATGGCGAGGAGGTCAGGGCTGTCGGCGGTGAGGCGGAGGAGGCGGTTGCGGATGGGGTGGCTGGGGGCGTTTAGGGAGAGTAGCGCAAGCATCCCTGCTTGCATATCTTCGGGAGGACACAAGCTGGAAGCTTGTGCTACGCTGTCGTGGAAGAGCAGGTCGCGCTCCGCCATGTGGTCGCGGAAGTAGCACTCCATCACGCAGGCATCAATGAGGTCCGAGAGGAAAGTAGCACAAGCATCCCTGCTTGTGTTTGTTGCGGAAGATACAAGCTGGAAGCTTGTGCTACTCTTCGCAAACTGGATGAGGGGGACTAACCGCTCAAACAGGCTCACCTCAGCGGCGGTGGGTTTCTTGATGGGGATTTTCTCGACGAAGATTTTGCGAACTTCGTAGGTATTGCCCATCAGTTCCGGGAAATTGTCGCGAAAGCAGCAGCGGAACAGGTAGGAGTTGAGAAATGCTGTTATGTATGAAAGCGACTCGCCATCAGCGGCGGTGATGATGAAGGCCTTGTCGTTAATGAAAAAGGAAGCCTCCCGGTCAAAATAGAAAGGGAGGTATTTAGTCATGTTCGGATAGATGATCTTGGGTTTGGAGAACTCTTCGTAATAGCCGATCACATCTTGAGTCTCGAACCATTCATAGGCGCCAGCTTTTCGTCCATCCCACTTCACGGCCTGCCAATCGCGAGGCTTGGGTTCTAAGTTCGCCCGGTAGGTTTCCAAGTGCTTCCGAAGGGGCAGTGGTAGCTGCGAGAACTTTAGATCGTAGGCGGGAAAGGTGGCGATCATCCACGCTCCATCCCATTTTGTGGCGTAGCGTTCGACATATCTGCCTCGGAGCAACGGCACGAGAAAATCGGCACATCGTGGGTCTTCAGCAATGAAAGCGTCGCGCTGCTCCTGTGTGATGTAGAAAGCGTCGTTGAAACCGGTCTTGATGCCGTAGTTGATTTGAATATCCCATTTTTCGAGCGGCACACCTTGGGCTTCGACTTGGGTTTTGATGAGTTGGCGTTCGGGTGGGAGGACGACCCACGGGTTCCCATCAAGGGCGGTGAGCGGAATGGCATGGCGGGTAAAGTAGTCCCCCGGATTGCTCATGGCGGCGGCTGTGTCGCTGGCGTAACAACTCATGGTGCGGTGGGTAGATGATTGTTTGGCGAGTGAGGTGATGCAGGTGTAGGTGGTGGCGGCTCCGAAGTTCTGTGCCATGCCGAAATCGAGGACAGCGGTGGTGTTCACCTTGGAAGAAAGAAAATCGCGCAGTTGCTCGCCATATCCGGCCCGCATCCATTTATTGGAAGTGATGAAACAAAGGTGGCCGTCGGGGCGGAGGAACTTGGCCCCGCACTCGTAGAAGAGGCAGTAGATGTCGGCCATCGCGGAGTAGGTGGCGAACTTCTGCGCTTCCCATTTCGCTTTCTGAGCGGCAGGGAACTTCTGAATCTGGATGTAAGGCGGGTTGCCGATGACGATGTCGAAGCCGGAAAGAGTAGCGCAAGCATCCTGCTTGCGAGGTTCGGAAGAACTCAAGCTAGAAGCTTGAGCTACGCTGGGTTCGGAAGAACTCAAGCTAGAAGCTTGAGCTACGCTGGGTTCGGAAGAACTCA
>DYNR01000009.1:13970-14787 GCA_020720945.1 Chthoniobacter flavus
AGCTAGAAGCTTGAGCTACGCTGGGAGCTGCCCTGATGCCAAACATCCACTGCGGGTCAAAAAAATCGGCTACGGATTGCGGGTCGAAAGGATTCCAATCGGCGACATACTGTGCTTTTTTTGTAATTTCGGCATCTTTGCTTGCTCCTAGACCGTTAATGATATTATCTGCCAACTCTCGCCGAAGTTCATTTATTTTCTTTTGTATCGCTATTTTTTGATCTCTTCTTTGGGCGGAAAAATGGGTGTGGTAAGCTTGGGTGATTTCCTTTTCGATGGGTTCGATGATAGCTTTGATGAAGAGGTCGGGTTCAGGGATGGGGAGGCCAATCAGCGTGTTTGCTGCGACGAACTTAGTTTCCAGATTGGGGAGGGGGCGGATGCCGTGATTTTTTGATTTATCGCGGTTGGTTTTTTGGTCGCAGACGAGGGAGATGAAGAAGCGGAGTTTGGTGATCTGGATGGCGATGGGCTGGATGTCCACGCCGTAGAGGCAGTTTTCGATGAGGTAGAGTTTGCGTCCGTAGTCGTCGTTGTTTTCGCTGAAGGCGGATTCCAATGCTTCGCGCATGGGGGCGGAGTCGAGCTTCGCGAGTTGGGTTTGCTTCCAGCGGTTGTTGTCGGGGTCGAGCTTGCCGAGGACATAGACGAGTTTATGGAGGACTCCCATGGGGAAGGCGCCAGAACCGCAGGCGGGGTCGAGGATTTTCACCTCGTCGATGGCGGTGATGAGGGTGGCGACCTCGGAGTCTGTGAACTGGAGGGGTTCCTCGGTGTAGGAGAAGAGTTGGTCGAGGCGGGAACGAAGAGTTGCGCA
>DYNR01000009.1:14887-19192 GCA_020720945.1 Chthoniobacter flavus
GGGGTTCCTCGGTGTAGGAGAAGAGTTGGTCGAGGCGGGAACGAAGAGTTGCGCAAGCATCCTGCTTGCAGGGTGTAGGGGGGGGCAAGCTGGAAGCTTGCTCTACTCTTATATTTGCCTTCGCAGGGTTTTCTTGGATGTATTTCCGAAAATGCGCGAGCTGGGCTTCACTGCGCACGATGTGGTCATAGGATTCGTGCTGCCAGAATTGGCCTGTCTGTTTTCGTGCCTTATTGATGGCAGTAGCCGTAAAGGATTTCCAACTATGCAGGATTTCTTCGAGTTTATGTTCTCCAAGCGGCGTCAGCAAGACATGGACATGGTTGGGCATTACGACCCATTCATCCAATTGATAGCGTTCTGCATCGAAGTGGCGTAGGGCGTTGCCGACGATTTCGGCGAGTTTCGGCTCGGCTAGGCAACAGGAACCCGCACCAGCGTCTAGCCACTGCTCAACACGGTCGGAAAACAAGCGATGATACTCTGCGCTGTCGGCATCGGAGAATGGGTCTGAATGGTGTGCCAGCCAAGTTTCTCGTTCCTGCTGAAGTTGCTCCAGCTTGGCTTTGGGAAGGGAATCGGCGAGCCGGAAGGTGACGAAATACATGACTCCCTGCTGGTTCCAATGAGGGAGGTTGCGTTCGGTTCTCTCGATTTCTGCGTTGGGGTTAAAAAATGGAAGTGTAGTGCAAGCATCTTGGGTAGTGCAAGCATCTTGCTTGTAGTGTGTCGGAGCAAGCTGGAAGCTTGCGCTACGCTGAGAATTCAAGCTGGAAGCTTGAACTACTCTCTCCAAGTGGGCTTTGAGGGACTCGTCCACCATGTAGTCCACGATGGGGCGCGGGGTGTAGAAGGAGCCAGTCTGCTTGCGGGCGGTGGTCTTGGTTTCCTCGTTGTAGGAGGCGAGGAGGTTTTCGAAGACTTTGCCGAGGAGTTCGGGGTCGAGGGCGATTTCCTGATCAATCGGGGTGTTCTCGACGATGGTGAACTTGTATCGGTTCAGGATGGTGATGAGGCCTGTGACGCGCTCGGATTTGCGCTTTTTGTCACCATAGACTTCGGAGAGGTCGGCGGTCTCGCCAGAGTCGAAGAAGAGGCGGTCCGGGATGTGGGGGCGTTTCTGGGGGTTGCGGGAGAAGCCGTCGAGGTAGCGCTTTTTGAAAGTGGTTTTATCCGAATTGCAAGTTTTATCCGAATTGCAAGTTTTATCCGAATTGCAAGTTTTATCCGAATTGCAAGCAGGGATGCTTGCGCTACTCTGGTCGAGGCACTCGAAGAGTCCGCCGTTTAGAAAAGGGATGTCGGCGAAGAGGGCGAGCACCTCTTCGGGGGAAACCGCAAAGAGTTTTTCGTAGCGGTAAAGGTTATTGACATCATGGGTGGAGCGATTTTTTGTGAAGCCTTCATCCAGCGCAAAAGTGCGGTAGGGGGTGGCATCCTTTTCGTTTGGTTTGCCCATGCGCTGGTTGAGCGTGGCGAAGAAGAGGTTTTGCAGGATGGCCTGATAGTAGGTGGAGCTGGTCTCGCTCTCGGGATCGAAGCCCTTGAGTATTTTGGCGAGATCGGAAGGGTGGAAGAGTTTTTCGGGGATGAGTTTTTTTTCCTTGAGGAACCAGCAAAAGATGAGGCGGGTTAGGAGGCGGATGAGGCCGGTGGCACGGCGTTTATCATCGTCGGGTTCGAGATCGGCGGGAAATTTAACCTGCGGAAGTGCCCAGAAATACCAGTTGGAGAGTTCCTTGTAGAAGCGCTCGTTGAGCAGCTCGACATTGAAGATTTGCTCCCATGCGGCGTGGAGGGTGTCGAAGTTGGTGATGGGTAGCTTCTGCGGGTGGACGAGATTGGGTAGAGCGAGGGAGGTGAGGATGTCGAGGTGGCCGCGGTGGGGATTGGCGAGGGAGATGTCGCGGATGAGGGTGGTTTTTTCGAGGACATCCTTGTTGTCGTCGAGCTTGTTCCGGCGGCGGTTGATGACGGCGATGGTGAGTCGGTCGCCATGTTTGAACAGCACCATGACGGGCATTGGGAAGAGGCGGTTGATCTGCCTCGCGATGGCGGAGAATTTGCCGCGCGCGTAGTCGGTGCCTTTCAGCTCGATGGCGATGAAGACATAGGATTTGAGCAGGCCGAGCTGGACGGAGTCGTCCGTGAAGAGGTAGGCTTCGCTGCTGAGTTCCTTGTCGGTGAGCTGGAAGAGGAGGTCGGCGGTTTTCCAATCGGGGACGAGGGCTTTGGCTTGGTCGAAGGGGTGGCCGGTGGCGAAGTCGGCAAGGAAGTCCTGTGGCCGGGAGCCTGCGCCGACGAGGAACTTGTCGCTTTTGTAGCCGAGTTTGGCAAGGAACTGGAGGGCGGCTTCTTTTGGCGGGAGTGTCGAGAAGTTTGCGAGGGCAGTCTGGATGGCTGTGGACATGTTTACCGGAGTTCTTTGAGTTCGCGTTTCAACTCCGAGGCCAGTTCGGCTTCGGATGGCAGGTGGAGTTTGTAGCGGCTGGTGAAAATTTTTTTCGATTGGTCTGGACCGAGGAGGTATTTTACCACCGCATCATTCTTATCGGTGCATAGAATCAGACCGAGCGTCGGGGCGTCTCCTTCAGTGCGGCGTTCGTGGTCGAAGTAATTCGCGTAGATCTGCATTTGGCCGAGGTCGCCGTGGGTAAGCTTCCCGACCTTGAGATCGATCAGGACGAAGCACTTCAGAACGGTGTGGTAGAAGACGAGGTCGATGTAGAAATGGTCGCCATCAAGGGTGATGCGCTCTTGCCGAGAGATGAAGGCGAAGCCTTTTCCGAGTTCCAGCAGGAATGCCTGCAGGTTGTTGATGAGCGCCTGCTCCAGATCGGACTCCACAAGACGATGGGATTCCGGCAGGCCGAGAAACTCAATGATGACTGGATCTTTAAAAATGTCGGCTGGCGCGGTGATTTCCTGCCCCGTCGTGGCGAGCTTCATGAGGCCGGTCTTGTCTTTGCTTTTCGCAAGGCGTTCAAAAAGCAGGCTGTTGATCTGGCGCTCCAACTCGCGGGCGGACCAGTTGTTTTTGATTGCCTCGATCTCGTAGAAGGCGCGGGCATCCGGCGAAGCGACCTTGAGCAGTTGTCGGTAGAGCGACCATGCAAGATTTGGGTGAAGTAAACCCGGCAACCACGATTGGTCACACGCTGTGTGACCAATCGCAGAGCGATCAGGCAAAGAAGCAACCTTATTTCGGATGGAGTCTTGTTCGTCTATTTGGAATTGGTCACGCAGAGTGTGACCAATCGAACCATCCAGCAACTGGGGATACATTTGGTAAAACTGCCGAAACAATTTGAGATTGGTGTGGCTGTAACCCCCTCCAAAGGAGGTCTGGAGCCGATCGGCAATGGTTCGGAGGAGATCCTCTCCGTAGCGGGCCTTTCTTCTGCCCTGCTGTTCCTCTTCGACAAGTTCGCGGCCCACCAGCCAGTTGGCAACCACTTGCGTTGTATTGACGGTGCGAGCTATCCCGGAACGAGCGTGTTCCAGAATTTTGGCGATCCGGTCGAAAACATCGGGATGTTTTCTCAAGGCGCAACCTCCTTGATGACCAGCCAGGTGACGAGTTCGAGGTCAGTTTTTTCATGAACCTGCTCACTGGCATCTGGCAGGACGAAGCTTCGTCCAGATTGGAGGGCGGATGCAGTGCGTTTGCGGAAGGTGGAGGCGAGGGAGCCCACGGCTTTTTGCAGGAGCGTTTCATAAGCCTGCATATTGCTGCCGTGATTCGTCTCTTGGTCGAAGAGGTTGCAGAGATGGGTGTGGATTTCCGTTTTGCCGGAACAAAGGATGCGGTAGATGTCGAGAATCTGCTTCGGGTGCGCGAAGGTGAAGCGGATATTGCCATCGTCTAGGATGTAAACGAGGAAGTAGGGGTGGAGCGGGTTGATGGAAGAGGTTTGGGAATCACGAGCAGGGATGCCCGTGCTACTCTGAAAACAGAAGATGACGCCGGGGCCGATGACCTTGTAGTCCGGGTGTGGCGGAACGCAGGTGTAGAGGCCGAAGGGGGCAGCTTCGAGGGTGGCTTTATTGACTTCAATGTATTTCAGGAGTTCGAGGCGGAAGTCGTCGAGGGTGAACTCAGTAAGGGAGACGCTATCGCCAAGGTCTTCGAGGTCGAGAACTTCATCCTTGAGACGGAGGAGTTGCTTATCGCGGTAGCGGAGGTCGTCGGCGATGATGTCTTCGATTTCCTCGTTCTTGAGCACATTGTCCTCGAAGGTGGCGGACAAGTCCACGAGGGCCATGCGGGCTTCGACACGGTTCTTGAGGTTGATGTATTTGTTG
>DYNR01000177.1:0-3212 GCA_020720945.1 Chthoniobacter flavus
TTTCTCTCTTTCTCTTCCCCTAGGTGAGGGCAGGGGTGAGGGTTGCGCAGCGATGCCCCGCATCCTATACGAAGTTTGACTTTTTGCGCAAACCTCCATACAACTCGTCAAAACATGAGCAAAAATCTATCCGAACTAGAAGCGATCTACCACCTCCCTTTCTTCGACCTGATCACCCAAAGCCGCAAAGTTTTCGTGGCTCATTGGCCCGAAAATTTCGTCCAGCTTTGCTCTCTTTTGAGCGTAAAAACAGGCGGATGCACCGAAAACTGCGGCTACTGCTCCCAAAGTGCTCACAACAAGGCAGAAACGGAAAGAAAGCCCTTGATGCTGGTGGATGATGTGCTGCCCATCGCCCGAAAAGCCAAAGAAAACGGCGCCACCCGCTTCTGCATGGGCGCGGCGTGGAAAGGCGTGCAAGACGGCGAAGACAAATTCGAGCAAATCCTAGACATCGTTCGCGCCGTAAGAAACCTCGAGATAGAAGTCTGCGTGACACTCGGCGAACTGGGCGAAAAAGAAGCTCTGCGACTCAAGGAAGCGGGGGTCACCGCCTACAACCACAACATCGACACTTCTCCCGACCACTACCCAAATATCGTCACGACTCACTCGTTTGAAGACCGTATGCAAACCATTGGCTCCGTGCAAAAAGCGGGACTCTCTGTTTGTTGCGGCGGAATTTTAGGCATGGGCGAAACCGAAACCGACCGCCTCAAAATGCTCGAAGTCCTTTGCGGGTTTTCTCCTGCCCCCGAAAGCGTCCCCATCAATTGCCTGGTTCCAGTCGAAGGCACCGCCCTTCAAAACTGCAAACCTGTCGATATTTTTGAGCTCGTCCGCATGATCGCCACCGCGCGCATCGCCTTGCCAAAAACAAAAATCCGCCTTTCCGCCGGCCGTTCTTCTCTTTCCAAAGAAGCCCAAGCCCTCTGCTTCTACGCGGGAGCAAACTCTATTTTCTACGGCGAACATCTCTTGACTACCCCAAACCCTGGCGCCGACGAAGATATGCAACTTTTGAATACCCTAGGCCTCAAACCCATGGCTTCTTTCTCTGCCGCCTCCCCCGCCTGAACCCCGCCAACCACCCAACCACGCTCTAAACCATGAAAATCTCAATCGGCTCCGACCACGCTGGCTACTCCTACAAAACCCGTTTCATCGCATACCTCAAAGAACAAGGCCACGAAGTTTTAGACTTCGGCACGAACTCGCCAGAGGCATGCAACTACCCAAAATTCGTCATCCCTGCCGCCGAGGCCGTGGCGCAAGGCAAATCGGAAAGAGGCATTGTCATCGGAGGTTCTGGCAACGGCGAAGCCATCGCCGCAAACAAAGTCCGCGGCATCCGCTGCGCCCTCTGCTGGAACACCGAAACAGCAGAACTCTCTCGCCGGCACAATGATGCCAATGTTCTCTCGATCGGCGAACGGATGGTTTCCTACGAGATCGCCCTCGATATTCTGAAAATCTGGCTCGCGACTTCTTTTGGGGGCGACCGCCATATCAGCCGCCTTGAAGAAGTAGCGCAATACGACAACTCCCGCCCCTGATCCTCCTCGCATCCACTCATCTCCGCTTCCGCTCGCAGAAATCAAAAGCGTTTTTTTCTTCACCTCCGCCCATTTCTTAGTATAGCTCTGTTGGCGGTGATCCATGGTTGCTGTTTGTCGCACCCTGCGTTCCCTGTTTTCTCAATCCAAACAATCCAAACAAAAAACCAACTTCCCTATGTCCGCAAAACGAATCATCCTCAACGAAACCTCCTATTTCGGTCCCGGCTCCCGCAAAATCATCCCCGAAGAAGTCAAACGGCGGGGATTCAAAAAAGCCTTCGTCGTCACCGACAAAGAACTAATCAAACACAATGTCACCGGAATGGTTCTCGCAGTTTTGGAAGAAGCCTCGATCCCTTTTTCCATCTATGACGATGTGAAACCAAACCCCACGGTCGCCAATGTGCAATCGGGTGTCTCCGCCTTCAAAACTTCCGGTGCCGATTTCATTTTAGCGGTCGGTGGAGGTTCTCCCATCGACACGGCAAAAGCCATCGGCATCATCTCGAATAACCCGGAGTTTTCCGATGTCGTTTCTTTGGAAGGGGTTGCACCTACCCGCAACAAAACCATCCCGATCATCGCCGTCCCTACCACGGCGGGCACCGCCTCGGAAGTCACCATCAATTATGTCATCACCGACGAGGCTGAGATCAAAAAAATGGTCTGCGTGGACCCGAACGATCTGCCGATCCTCGCTGTCATCGACTCGGAGTTGATGATGACCATGCCAAAAAATCTCACCGCCGCAACGGGCATGGATGCCCTCACTCACGCCATCGAAGGCTACATCACAAAAGCGGCATGGGAAATGTCGGATATGTTTGCAATCAAGGCGATTGAACTGATCGCCGAACACCTCGAAACCGCCGTAAAAGAACCGACAAACAGCGCCGCCCGCGAAGGGATGGCTCTCGCCCAATACATCGCAGGCATGGGCTTTTCCAATGTTGGTCTAGGCATCGTGCACTCGATGGCGCACCCGCTCGGCGCTTTTTACGACACGCCCCACGGTGTCGCCAACGCACTCTTGTTGCCCTATGTGATGGAGTTTAACATTTCTGCCAACCCGAAGAAATTCAAGGACATAGCCCGCGCCCTCGGCATCCCCCACCTCTGCTCGATGCCCCTCGAAGAAGCCGCGGAAGCCGCGATCACCGCCGTCAAAGACCTCTCGATGAAACTCGACATCCCGACAACTTTGCGGCACATCGGCATCAGGGAAGCCGACTTGCCCGCGCTCGCCAAAGCCGCTTTCAACGATGTTTGCACCCCCGGCAACCCGCGCGAAGCCTCCGTCCAAGACATCTTGGCCATCTACCGCAAAGCCTTTTAACCACAACGAATTATACCAACCCGCCGCCACGGTGCCCACGCTCTCGTGGCGGCGTTCCCAAACCTCTTTCCCGCCGCTCTTCCGCGGCAACGAAACCGCCACCTACCTCGCACAATGAACGACGAAACCGCAAAGCCCCTCGACCTCGGCATGGATTTGACCTTCAGCTTCCAACCCGCTTGGGCAAAGGAACCTTCTCCAAAAGAAAATGCGGCGCGTCTCTCCCAATACGCGGACTTCGCCGAAAAAACCGGCGGCCCCTCTTCCCGCAACAAACCCTGGCAACGCGAAGGCGGCCCCCGCAACCCAAACAACAG
>DYNR01000177.1:3312-5063 GCA_020720945.1 Chthoniobacter flavus
GGAGGAGAACGCAGGGAAAGACAAGGCGATAACAAAAAAGGACGCGACGGCAGAGATTCGAGGGACACTCGTTCCGGTCGCCCAAACGATAGCAGAGACGGCAGAAGGCAGCGCGACGACGGAGAAAACCGCCCGCACCAGGACTGGAAACTGCGCGGATGGGAAGTGGCTTTTACCTCGGAACCCTCTGGCGTGGATGGCCTTGCCAGACAAATCAAATCAACTCTCAAAGCTTATCCCCTGTTCGATTTGGCCCGCCTAGTCTTGGAAAAACCGGCACGCTATTTCCTCAGGATGACACCGGGAGACGGGGCGCAAACCCTCTGGCAAGTCGTCGCCGATTCAAGCCTTTGGCTTTCTTCCGATGATGCCGCCAACCACGCTCTCCGGACCCAGCTAGACCGCTATTACAAACGCGTCCAAGTCACCGTAGAACCGCCGAAAGGAAACTTCCCCTGCGTCGCCCAATGCGGGATTTGCGGAGAAATCATCGGACCACCGAACCACCACGACTACCAGGCAAACCTCCGCAAACTCCACGCCTCCCGCTTCCGCCAAATGCCCTTCGACGCTTTCACTTCTCGCGTCAAAATTGTGCGCGAAGAGGAACTTGTCGCAAAATGGAAGGAGCAACAGTGTGTGCGAGAAGAGTTTATCCCTCTCGACTCCACCGAGGAAAACCCGAAAAGCCTCCCTTCTCTCGCGGAAGCGGAACGGCATTTCCGCGCTACTTACCTGCCCGCCTGCATCATTAAAATCGAAAGCAAATGCCGCGTTTCCGGAACCGCCGCCGCAGTTCTCTCCGCCGAACCTGTCCGCAATTTCATCCGCGAGGAGTATGAAAAAATTTCCCGCTTCCCTCTCCCTCTCGCCCACTCCCTCGGACAAAGCCTCTCATCCCAAGGTCTCCAAATTTTTAAGGCCCACGAAAATATCACCTATGTTTCCGTCGCCCGCCCCCACTACCTAGACCGCGTCGCAAATCCTATTTCGGCAAACCTCGCCGAACTCCTGAACTTCGTGGAATCAAATGAAAAACTTTCCCGCCACGACCAATGGAAGGGGCTTTTGGAAATGCGCGGTGCCCCTTCCGATGGCTCAGACCCCGAACGCCTCAAAGCGGCGGAATCCTCTGTCGCCGCCGATCTCACTTGGTTGCTGCACGAAGGATTTGTAGTGGACTTCGCCGGCAAAGGCCTCGAACTCCCACGACCTAACAAAAAAACTTCTTCCCCTGACGAGGAAAAAAAACAAAAGCCTCAACAACAAAAACCAAACTCTAAAAAACAGCGCCCCGCAGAACGGAAACCTATCTCCGTCCCTACCAAACCAAAAGACGGAACAAAAGACGGAAAAGACTCCGCTCCAACTCCCTCCCCCATTCCTGCAGAGGAAGCACAACCCGAACTTTCTAAAACCGAATCCTCTCCTCCCGAGGAAATACGCGCAGAAGAAATACCCGCACCCAGCACCGCAGATCCCACCACACCGGAACCCACCCCCGAACAAACCGCAGAAACACCAGAGTCCGCATCTGAACTCACCTCTCCGACTACCCCTTCTGCACCCGAAGAAATTTCTCTGGAAACCGCCGCCCAAGACGAATCCGCCCAAGACGAATCCGCCAAAAACGAATCCGTCCAAAACGACAACCCCGCTTTTCCCGAAGGTTCCTCCCAAGACATAGAACAATCACCCAACCAACAAAACCAAACACCACAATGAGCGTATTAGTTTGCAAAGAAGCCCCG
>DYNR01000178.1:0-1207 GCA_020720945.1 Chthoniobacter flavus
GCCTGAAACACCGCGGTCAACGCAGGAATCGCCGAAGTAATGTCCACCTCTCCCCCATCGTAAAACGCATTGGCATTCATCGTGACCGAAAGCGCACTCGCACCACTTTCTCTCGTCGAAGCAACCGTCGCAACCGATGCATTCACCCCGGTCCACCCCTGCACCCCACTCTCAAAATCCCATCCCAACAGAGGCGTTCCCCGCGCAATCCCGAAAAAAAATCCCGCACAAAAAACCATCGCCCCCGCCAAAAAAAAACGAGGGAACAACTGGGAGGAAACTGTAACCTGGAATAAGCTCATCGCAAAACGCAAATCCTTTTCGGGGGGAAATCTCTCCCCTCTTAAAAAACAAACTCTCACCCATCTCCCCCTCCCTGTCAAATGGTTATAAAAAAATCGTAGCCGCTTAGCCGCTCCCTCCCAAATCCTGCGCTGAGGTAGCCCCCGAAAATAATTCTCCACCCCGCCTTTCCAAAAACGAGAATTGCTGGCTCTCTGAAGCTTGTGGTTGCAAAAAAATACCAACCCCGCTATTGCTCGAAAGGAACCATGCCGGAACACTCGGAAGCTACAGAACAAGACCTTATCGCCCACACACAAGCGGGCGACCCAACGGCTTTTGACGAACTAATCCGCAGGCTAACCCCCCGACTCTACGGGCTAGTCTATCACATGACTTCCAACCACGAAGACACTAACGACTTGCTCCAAGAGGTTTTCGCTAAAGCCTACCAGTCCTTAAACGGCTTCCAAGGCAAATCCTCTTTCTACACTTGGGCCCACTCCATCGCCGTCAACAAAACTCTGAATTTCCTAAAAAAACGGGGAAAACGCCACCATGTCAGCTTGAACGATGTCGATTCGGCTATCGAAAACGACCCCGATTTTATCGAAGCCACCGCCTCAAAAGACCCCGTCCGCGAAACGGACATCAAAGAACTCCAGAAAAAATTGAACGAAGCGATGCTAAAATTGTCTCCTAACCATAGAGCCGTAGTGACAATGTTCGACATCCAAGGAATGCCCCATTCGGAAATCTCCAAGATTCTCGGAATCTCGGAGGGCACCGTCCGTTCTAGGTTGTTTTACGCGCACCAAGCTCTCCAAAACTACCTGAAAGAATTTCGGAAACCATGATTCTACAACCGAGCGAAAAAAACGAAAGCGGTGCGCCCGACCCTAAACAAGCCGCAGGAAACCATCCT
>DYNR01000178.1:1307-5049 GCA_020720945.1 Chthoniobacter flavus
CCTGCCTTCTTGTCCCCGATCCTGTCCCGCCACCGCGCCATTTCGCCGCTCCCTCCCCCCCAACAAAACCGGTAAAAAAGAAAGGAAACGCCATGAACGACCTGGACCCTGAAATCGCCAAACTCTTGCGCCTCAAACGCTACGAGCAACCTCCCGAAAACTATTACGAGGATTTCTTGCTGGAATTCCAACGCCGCCAAAGAGTCCGCTCCATGCGCCTCTCCCTCTGGGAAAAAATCTCTCTCCGCTTTTCGGAACTCACCGAACAAATCCGCATCCCCGCCTACGCTTACGCAGCGGTCGGCGCTTGCGCTTTGGTCGTTTCTACATGGATCTTGGCAGACCCCTCCACCCAAGCCTCCCCCGGTGCTTCCATCGCTGCAACCGCTCAAAAAACCATCAAACAAAAGCCCGGCTTCAGCCTGACATCGGATGCCCCTAGTGCCTTCCAAACCCCTGTCACCATCCCCAGCCAACGCTTCGTCGGCACCCTCCCCCCCCAATACCTCCTCCACAATTCCCCGGTCCCTGAGAATGACCCATTCCGATTCTAAACGCCTCCGCGCCGCCCTTCTCGCCTCGGCTTTCTTGCTCGGGACCTGCCTCCTCTTGCCCGCGCAAGATAGGACGATGGACGCAATCTCCGGCGCAATCCGCCGCCTTTTTAACGACCACCGCTCCGCCATCGTCCAAGTCGAAGGCAAAGACTCCAAAGGTGTCATTCGCGGCACAGGCTTTTATATCGATCCCTCGGGCACCCTTTACACCCTCGCAAGCGTGGCCGACGGAACCGAAGAAATTTCCGTCATCCGAGACGGCAAACGCTTCC
Organism: Chthoniobacter flavus; assembly: GCA_020720945.1. GTDB lineage: Bacteria > Verrucomicrobiota > Verrucomicrobiia > Chthoniobacterales > DYNR01 > DYNR01. The sequence continues at coordinate 2,137 of DYNR01000178.1, forward strand.
CCGCCAAGCTCTTAACCGTTGATTCTCGCAGCGGGCTCGCCATCCTGCGCAGCCACCCCGCCGAGCATTTCTTGAAAGTTTCCCGCTCCCCTTCCCCCTCCATCGCCTCCCCTCTCGTCATGATCGGCTTCCCCTTGGAATGGGACGCATCTCCGGGCTTTGGCATGGTTTCGGGCTACGACAAAAAAATCGGCGACACTTTCTTCTCCACCACCCACATGCGCGTCAACCTCCCCGTCCTCCGCGGGCAAGGCGGTTCGCCTCTCCTCGATATGCACGGCGAAGTCGTCGGGATCGTCACCAGCAGCGTGGACGGCGGGACGACCTGCTACGCCCTCCCCATCGCTGCCGCCGAAAAAATCCGCAAAGACTGGGCTCGCTTCGGCGAACCCCGGCACGGTTGGGTCGGCATCGCCGTGAAAAACACCGATACCCCCGCAGGCGGTTCTCATGCGGTCGTGGATGAAATCGACCCCTCCGCCCCCGCCGGAAAATCTGGCGTGCAAAATGGCGATGTCATTCTCCGCGTAGGAAATACCAAAGTTTCTGTCCGCGAAGATATACTCGACGCTTCGTTCTTCCTGACCGCGGGCGACCCTGCGGAAATCGAAGTTTTAAGAAACGGTGAACGCCTCGTCCTAGAAGCTCTCCCAACCCTCCACCCCGCAACAAAAAAGCCGCCTCTCCACGCCGCTCACCCGTCACGGAGCGAACCCCCTCCCCCTTCTTTCCCCTGATCTTGCAAAGCCAGTGCCAAAAACAAAGCGCACAACAACCGGCGAACCGCTAATCAAGAAAAGTGTTGAGCGTGAAAAGAGCAGTCAAAGGGTTGGATACCGCGCAAAAAATAAATCTGCAGGCGGTTCGCAAAATCTCTTTCCCAGTTTTTGCGCAAGCCCTCCCTGCCTCGCTCCTTTTCCTTTTCTTCCTTCTCGCAACCCCCTCCCGCGCAGTCCCCTACGAACCTCCCGCCGGCCCCGTCGCCTCCCGCCTAGTTTTCGTCACCGAAGACGCTTCCGTCCTACCTTCCGGTCGCCCCAATCCCCGCGCCGTCACCGAAATGGTGGACACCCTCATCTCCGCCCTCACGGGAAGAAAAAATGCCACCGAAGCTTGGCGCTCCCTGCTCCACCCAAAAGATGTCGTCGGCATCAAGGTCTCCGCTTCGGGCAGGATGGCTTCCGGCACCCGCATCGAAACGGCTCTCGCTGTCATAAAAGGCTTAAAATCTGCCGGTTATGAAAAAAATTCCATCATCGTCTGGGACAGGAGCAAAGAGGACTTGCTTGCTTGCGGCTTCAGAGAAAACGACCCCGATTACACGCTGGAATGGACGGATGGCGGAAGCGGCTACGACCCCGATAGCATGCAAGCTTCCCCCCTGCTCGGCAAACTCATGTGGGGCGACAGCAAGTTTATCCCGAACGAAAAACTCCGCCTAGCAGACCTCGGCGGCGGCGGTTCCCAACAGTTCAGCAACCAGAGCTACCTCTCAAAAACCCTCTCAAAAAAAGTCACCCGCATCATCCATATCCCTTCTCTCCAAGACCATTTCCTGTTCGGTGTCAACGGGGCAATCACGGGCATGACCATCCATAACATGGACAACTGGAGGCGCTTCGGGACTTTCTCGGACCACGGAGAATCCTACCTCTCCGCGCTTTACCAAAACGAAAACATCGCGGGAAAGGTCGCGGTCACCCTCCTCGATGCCCTGTTTTTGCAGTATGCCGGCGGCCCTTTCCCCGCCCCCGCCCAAACCTTGGAATACCGCACCATTTTTGCCAGCTACGACCCCGTCGCCATCGATGCCACCGCCCGCAAACTCCTGGACGAAGCCAGGACCGCCCACCGCCTCCCTTCCGTCGCCCCCATCTCTTCTTACATCGAAACCTCTTCTCTCCTCGGGATGGGCGTTTCTGAAGAAAAAAAAATCCGCCTGCAAAGAGTGCGCCGATGGGAAAAGAAATGACCCTCCCGGAGTTGCTGGCATTGGCAAAACCCGTCTCCCGAAGCTTTTATCTCACCCTGGCTTCCTTGCCTGAAAAAATTGCCGCCCCGGCGACCCTCGCCTACTTGCTCGCAAGGATTTCCGACTCTATCGCCGACGGTGCCCCTTCCCCTTCTTGCCCCTCCCTCCCTTCCCGCCGCATCTTCTTGGAAACCCTCCAATCCTCGCTAACCAACTGCACACCAACACAAAATAATTTTCCCCCACCCCCCTTCCCCCCATCCAAAAAAGAGGACGCCACCTTTCTAGCCCTCCCCCATCTCATCGAATCAAAAAACGCCTCGCCCCACCGCAACCTCATCGACACCGTCTGGAAAAAAATCCTCCAAGGGCAAATCTGGGATATCGGAAGAATGGAAAACGCTTCGTCGGAATCCCCCCTGACTTGGGAAGAAACGCAGGATTACTGCTACCTCGTCGCCGGAAGCGTCGGAGAGTTTTGGACTTTTCTCTTGTCTGCAAATGGCGAGTCTTTTTCGGGTGTCCCCCCCGCGGAAATGGCAGGAAAAGGAAAGCTCTATGGTATTGCATTGCAACTAGTTAACATCCTGCGAGACCGCGCTGAAGACAAATCGCGGGGCTGCCGCTACCTCGCGGATACCGATTTTTCAAACGCCTTGGCGACCGCCCGATCGGGCATCGCCGCTGGCGAGGAATACTCCCGCCTCATCGCGGGCGGAAGGGCGGCCTTCGCATCCTCTCTCCCCTGGCGCTTCGCAAAAAAAATGCTCCCCTCGCTGCTCCGCCAACAGGCTCCGACAAAACTCCCTCGCACCACCGTTTACAAAACAATGCTGGAAGCTCTCGCCTCTTGCGCCACCCAATCCTTGCTCAAAAAAATCTCCCTCCCACCCCACAAAAAAAAGACGAACTGAAACCTGAATCCGTGAGATAAATGCAAA
>DYNR01000462.1 GCA_020720945.1 Chthoniobacter flavus
CCTTTTTCTCTTACCACTTTTCTCTTTTTCTCTTCCAATTCATTCCTTTTTCAAAAACGATTTTGCCTTTTCAATTTTCGGGTTGGCAATCTGGCGAACATAAGGGTAGTTCGGGTTGTTTTCCACGAAATCCTGGTGGTAGTCCTCGGCGGGATAAAAGGTTTTCACCTCCCGCACCTCGGTCGCAATAGGCTTCGGAAACCGCTGCTGCGCAACCTCTTTCAATTCCCTCAGCTTTCGGGTTTGCCCCTCATCCACCCCGAAAAGAACACTCCGATACATCGGACCGAAATCGGGCCACACTCCCCTCTCATCCGTCGGATCATGGATTTGCCAAAACAGCCCCACGATTTTCTCCAAACTCGTCTTCGCGGGATCGAAAGTGATTTTCACCACTTCGACATGCCCAGTCTTACCCGTGCAAACTTGCTCGTAAGTCGGGTTCTCGACCTCCCCACCGGCAAAACCCGAAACAGCTTCACTCACCCCTTCGAGATTCCGGTAAACCCCCTCGACACACCAAAAACACCCTGCGCCAACAACCACTGTTTCCATATCCGCTCCTTTTGCGTTTTCCCCAAGCATCGCAACTAACAAACCAAAAACCAAAAAATATCTCGCGCCCCATCCCTTCATGTCACCGCCCTCTCCCGCCTTCCTCCGCTTTTTTATGTTCCCCTGAAAACCTCGGGAACAAGTCGAACGCGGAAAGCACCGCTCCAGCCACAATCGTCGCGCCAACATTGTTGTAATGCGCTCCATCGGAAAGGACTGTGTGCTCGGGACTTTGCGCCGCCAACTCGTCAATGCGGGCACGCAAAAAATCCGTAATATCCAAAACCACAACCCCTTCCATGCTCTTGGCGATTTCGGAAAGACGCTCCTTGTAAGGAACCCGCTTCGGATGATCTGCAAAATTTTTCGGATACCGCAACCCCATGTCGGGCGGAACATAAAGGTTGCTGATGAAAACGACTTTCGCTCCAGCCTCCGTCAGCTTTTTGCAGTAAGCACGCACATTTTTTTCAAAGTCCTCAACCGCCATCCCTGCCGCCGCATCATTCGTGCCGACCGTCACAAAAACCCAATCGGGCTTCCGGGCCAAAACCCTCTCGATCCTCGCCAAAATCTCATCGCTGCGCGACCCTCCAACCGCAAAATTCGCAAACTTCAGCTTCAACTCGGGACACCAGCAAAAAACATCCTGCGAAAACACATCCGCCCATGTTTTGTCCCACTCCATCAACTGCAAAAACGGCCAAGTCCACTCATCCGTTTTTGTCCTCCGGTTCGTCCCGCTATCGCCATCGAACACCACGGACTGCCCTACTCCCAAACGAAGAGGAACCCCAGATTCCGCCGCCTGCACAAAAGAAGAAAAAAGCAAAAATGCACACATAGAAACAA
>DYNR01000179.1 GCA_020720945.1 Chthoniobacter flavus
ACCTTCGTTACCTTTGTTTGCTTCTGTCGAGTCCCGTCCGAGCCGGAGTGGGATAGGGGAAGTTAGTCGGGAGAAGTCCGAACGCTTCCCTCACTTTTTCAATTTTCCTTTCTCTTCCCTTTTTGCGTTTCCTTGCGTTCCCTCGTGGCGAATGTTTCCCCGTGCCACAGCTTGGATGCCCGTGCTACATTCCTTTTTTCCCATCTGCATTCCTCTGCGGTTCCATTTCCAGAATCCCTCCTTTTTACTTTTTACTTTCTCAAACCTCTTGATTTGATTGATTGCACCCTGCTAGCGTGGCACAATCCAGCACCATGTCGGCTACACTAGCTTCCATAAGAATCAAAAACTTCGCCCTCGTAGAAGACCTCACCTGGTCTCCTTGCCGCGGCTTTAACGCCATTTCCGGAGAAACCGGCGCAGGAAAATCCATCCTGATCGGTGCCCTAAAACTCCTCCTCGGCGAAAGGGCGGACCGCTCCCTGATCCGCGCTGGCGCAGACCAATGCGCCGTGGAAGCCCTTTTTGAAACCGCGGACCCCCGCCCTCTCGACCTTGTCCTAGAAAACCACGGCGCGGAAAGTTGCGAAGACGGCAAACTCATCGTCAAACGCTCTTTCTCCGCTTCTGCCGGCAGGCAATTCGTCAACGGCTCCCCGTGCAACATCGCTCTGCTCAAAGAGTTAGGAGACTTGCTCGTCGATCTCCACGGCCCCCACGACCACCAGTCCCTCTTCTCGCGAGACGAGCAAACCCGCCTCTTGGACGACTACGCAGGCATCTCGGAAACCGCGGAAAATTACCGCTCCCTGCGCTCTCGCTGGCTTTCTCTCCGCAAAGAAAAAGAAACCCTTTCGACCCAATCCCAAGCCGTCGCAAGGGAAATCGAACTCCTCCGCCACCAGACCGAAGAAATCGCCGCCGCAGAACTCCGCGATGGCGAAGACGAAGAATGGAACAACGCCCACCGCGCCGCCAGCAACGCCAAAAGAATCCGGGAAATCTGCTCCAGCGCCACCGGTTTGCTCTCCGAGGACGAATCGTCTCTTTCTTCCCGCCTCGGCGATTTGGGCAAACTCCTCAAAGAACTGCTCCGCTTGGACGAAAGAACTGCCCCGTTTGAATCCGCGCAAATCGAAATCATCGAACAAATCGCCGACCTTTCCCGGGACATCGAATCCTACGCGGACAAAATCGATACCGACCCAGAAAAACTCGCGGAAATCGAAGCCCGCCTCGACACCATCGGCAACCTAAAAAGAAAATACGGCAACTCGATCCGCGAAGTCCTAGACTTTTCGCAAACCGCCCACGCCCGCCTGAAAGAGCTTGAAAACATGGAGGAACGCGGCGGTTCCTTGGATTCAGAAATCCTCGCCGCCGAGAAATCCATGCGCTCGCTCGCGGAAAACCTCTCCCAAACCAGAGCCAAAGCCTCGAAAAAACTCGCCGCCGCCGTCGCCGCCCAACTCTTGGAACTCGGCTTCCGCCAAGCAGAATTTTCTATCAAACTCGATAGCGTTCCCGATTTCGGCCCGCACGGCACAGAATTGGCGGAATTCGTTTTTGCCCCAAACCCAGGTGAGCCTTCCCACCCCCTCCGCCAAATCGCTTCCAGCGGCGAAATCTCCCGCGTGATGCTCGCCCTCAAATGCGCCCTCGCCGCCCAAGACCGCGTGGCTTTGCTCGTTTTCGATGAAATCGACGCAAATGTCGGCGGCGAAACCGCAACGAAAGTCGGTGCGAAAATGCGCGAGCTAGGCACCCTCCGCCAAGTCCTCTGCATCACCCACCTCCCCCAAGTCGCCGCTTCCGCATCCGCCCACTTCCTCGTAGAAAAAAAAGTCAAAGAAGGCCGCACCGTCTCTCTGCTGACTCCCCTCACCGCCGAAGAACGCGAAAACGAAATCGCCAGGATGCTCGGCGGAAAATCCGCATCGGCCCACCAGCACGCCAAAGCCTTGCTGGGGGAACCCCAAACACGATGAGGGTCCTTTTCTTTCACGAAACCACTTCACCTTCGGGGGGCGGCGCAAACCGCCATGTCCACGACATCCTCCCGAAACTCCGCCAACGCGGCATCTCCGTCGCCCTAGTCCACTGCCGGGACACACCCTCCCGCTTTTCCGGGACCGGCTATATCTTCGACGAACTCAAGGAAGTCCGCCCCCTCTCCCAAAAAGGCACCTCCCGCCTCCACGCCATCCTCGACGATTTCCGCCCAGACCTCGTCCAAATCCACAGGTCGTCGAATTTTTTCATCGATCCCCTCATCGAAAAAATCTGCCCCGTCTTCCGCTTTATCCACTACCACTTCCCCTACTGCTCGGGCGGAAAAATGACTTGGAAATTCCCCCTCTCCGCCTGCCACCAAGCCCACGGAAACCACTGCCTCCTCTCCCATTTCTTGCGGGGTTGCGGAAGTGCCAACCCCTTGCTCAACCTCTGGCGGCACAGGAAAACAACGGAATTTTTGGGCGTGCTCCGCAGCTTGACCGCCCTGCAAACGATGTCGGCAGAAATCGTCAACAACCTGATCCACAACGGGATAGAAAAAGAAAAAATCCACCTGTTACCGGCTCCCGCCCCGGCTCCCACCCATCGCCCCCACGCAAAACCTGCCACCGGGCGCAGGTCGGTCTTGCATGTCGGAGGCATGACTTCACGCAAAGGGATCTGGGTCGCCATCCGCACGCTCCGCGCCCTCCCGGACGATTGCGACTTAGTCTTGGCGGGCGACGGGAACGAGCTCTCCAGCGTGGAATCCCACATCCGCCGCCGCGGCCTCGGCGACCGCGTGCGAATCTACCCCGCACCCTCCCCGGAAGAATGGGGACTCCTCTACCACCAGGCAGACTTGGTCATCCTCCCGTGCCTATGGAACGAGCCAACCGGACTCGCCGCCATGCGCGCCACCGCTTACGCAAAACCCGTCATCGCTTTCCGCACCAACGGCATCCAAGACTGGCTCAAAGACGGCATCAACGGAACCCTCGTCCCTATGGAAAAACGCAATCTCTTCCCTTCAAAAGTCGGAGAAATGATGCGAAACCCCGCCGAACTCCGCAAAATGGGTGACAACGCGAGAAAACTTTGGCAGGAAAACCACCGGATGGACTCTCACATCGATGCCCTTCTCCACTGCTACCAATCCGTGCTTGAAAAATGAAACGCCCTCTCTTGCCTGTATTCCTGATCATCGCTTGCGCGGGTGCCCTCCTCTGGCGAGAAACCCGCTCGGGCACCCTCGAATCCCCGGAACTAGAAATGTCCCGATGGGCCGCTTCTGCCTCCGGTGCTATCAAGGAAACTTCTCTCCCGACTCTCGTTTTCCAAGGCGGAGTCTCCCAGTCCGAACTCTCCGACTTCGACATCGGGATGTTCGTGCGCGCCTGCTCGCGCCTCGGCGCAAAAGTCGCAGCCGTAGCTACTTACGAATTCCCTTCTTCGCAGCTAAGCCTCCAGACACCGGCATCTTCCACCTCGTTCATCGCCGGATGCTTGCTGGTGGAAAAAAACGCAACCGCCGGAATCTCGCCCGAACCCCTCCAACTCCCCGAACGGGAAAAATGGAACCCCGAAACTTTCTCCGGCTGCTTCTCGGCTTTCAGCCCAGGCCGCGGCTGGCAAGCCGGCTTCCTCAACCTCCCCGTCAACAAAGACACTTCCGACCGCCTCACGGTTTTTTCCCGGCTCCAAGGCAACGATGTCTCCTCCTTCGCCTTCGCCTGCTTCTTGGCCGCACAACGCCCTGAAAATAAAACACTTCCACCTCTCTCGGGCTCCCCGTCCACCGGCATCTCCATCGCCTCCCTCACCCTCCCCGTCTCGAAAGAAGGCCTCCTCCCCCAAGACGCATCCCTCATCCGCCTCCTCAAAAGAGTCGATATGGACGACCTCCTCCTCCAGGCCGAACGCACCGAATCGGGGCGTTCCGTTGACAAAAAAATCGTCGGGCAAATCAAGGGAAAAATCGTCCTCCTCGGCACCCTCAGCCAAGAGGACAGCAGCATCCGCATCGGCGGCAAACGGCAACTCTCGATGGTCGAATACCAGGGTCTCGCCATCGCCTCGATCCTCGCGCAAGCCTCCCAAAAAAAATTACCTTGGTGGGGCGACATCCTCCTCCTCTCTGCACTCTGCGCCTACTCCCTCGCCCTCTGGTTCGTCCGCCTCTCTTGGTGCCTCGTTGTCTCCGCCGCATCCCTCGCGGGCTACTTCTTGTTCGCCCTTTCTTGCACCGCCCAATTCGGCTTCGCTCTCCCCCTTCTTTTCCCTTCCCTCCTGATCCTCTGCGCCGCTTGCCTCCGTTACCTCTTGCGCCAACACGACGGAGAAACGGCTTGATTTTCCCCGCCAAAAAAAATGCAAACCCACTCCCCGCTTTTTTCAAAAAAACGAACCCTGTTCGGTTTGCTGGGTCTCGCCGCTTGCTCTCTCGCCTTGGTTTTTCTCGCCGTCTCGGACGACCCCCTCTACCGCATCGAAGAAAACTTGCCCTGGAAAAACTGGAACCAATACGATGAAATAATCCTCGCCACCGCCAAAAAAAACGGCATCGATCCCGCTTTGGTCAAAGCCGTGATTTGGCAAGAAAGCAAATTCAACCCCCGTGCAACCGGCAAAGCGGGCGAACGAGGCCTGATGCAAGTCACCGAAATCGCCAGCAAAGATTGGCTCAAGCAGGAAAAAATCGAAACTTTCCAACCCACCGACCTCTTCGACCCAAAAACAAACATCGAAGCGGGTTCGTGGTATCTGGCCCGCGCCCTCCGGAAACACGAAAGCAAAGACGATCCCCGCCCTTTCGCTCTGGCCGAATACAACGCGGGGGCCAGCAGGGTCGTCCGCTGGACTGCCCCCGAAAACGGCGGAGAAACCCAAAAAACAGCGAGGCATTTTTTGGGCAAAGTGGACTTCCCAAAAACGCTCCGCTATGTTGAGAACATCATCGCCCGGCACGATTTCTACTT
>DYNR01000463.1 GCA_020720945.1 Chthoniobacter flavus
CGTCGATGGACGCAACGCAGGATAGCCACCGCCGGGACGCGAGATTCCATGTTTTCCTTTGCGGTACCGATACAGTCCCGGCAACAGAGTTGCAACCCCCGCACGCAACCGGCTCGGATCGGTGTTTGCGTTGTAAGTCCCGTAAAACAATGGAGATACAAGGATCAGCGCGTCATCGTAAATACCGATGTCATTCGCACCGGGGACTCCCATTGAATCACGATAATAACCGCGGACGGCCAACAGTGCGACAGCATCAGTCACGCCTTTTGCACGCAGGATTTCTTCCGCTTTTTCTCGCGTTATTGCTGGTTTGCTTGGGGGATTATTCCCATTTTTTGAAGGGGTAAAAGTTGAATGGATTGCTCCGGACCGCAGCCCAAAATGAGACGGCCTGCCAGACGGGGACAGCATCGTTCGCCATGACCTCGAAAAACTCGCGATCACAGGCCGTCCGAGAAAGCTGCAATCCCTCGCGGATGTGTCCGTGATGCTCGTACAGCCAATCGTGCAAAATCGCGGCGCGGTTGTATCGTCCGTACATCGCGACAATCGGCCGTAGGAAAAACGGTACGCTCGCAAGGTTGGTTTTGTAACCAGACGGGATGACTAGATCAACATACTCGTATTCCGGTTCTGTCTCGACATAGAGAGAACAGCAAAGATCGTGATCCAGCACCCAACAATCCCCTTTGATGCTCCAATAAACACGCGGTTCTTTTTGAGGATCGGAGTGTTTAGTCATAGATGTAAAAAGCGTTCAAAATATCACGCAAGCGCGCAAACTCATCTTCGTTTGCGATCACAAAATCACCGTGCGGCATCTCCGCTATCTCTGCCCCCGTCAAGCCTTTAGCGGGTCTCATTGCGTCTCGCTTTCTCCCGTTTTTTCGATGCTGTTTTTTTGCGCAGCGCCTCATACGTCGCGCCCTCCGCAAACCCCCGCAAAAAAGCGGGAGGCATTTGCGGGATATATCCATCACCGCATTTTCCGTGGTACCTCCTCCAAGCTTCCCCGGCTATAATGGTCTCTGCTTCTGTCATTTTTTCCCCTTCCCTTCCCGGTTGCGGAAGTGCTTGTAAATCCGCTTCTTTTGCTCGCGGACGCAGTCCGCATAGCTCGCGAAAACGGGCATCCCGCGCTTGCGAAAAAACTCATCGCAAGCACGATTCATTTCCTCCCCCCAGCCGAATCCAAAACCGTAACTATCTGCACTTGCCGGCTTTACTCCCAAAGGCCGCCCGTTGAGCCTCCCTTGTTCTGCGCCCGTCATTTCTTGTACCCCCGCGGAATATCTTGGTTTTCGGGAAGAGAAAAAGGCGGCACATAATCCACGCTACCGCGGATGCTCCCAAACTCACCGCCACGCCCTATCGGCACCGTCACCGCGCAAC
>DYNR01000180.1 GCA_020720945.1 Chthoniobacter flavus
TTCTGCCGTTCGAGAAGAAACCGGAGCAAGATGCTCCGGCCTCATTGCGGGATGAAGAGGGATATTTGCAAATCCTGATTCCCTACCTTCTGAATCCAACCTACTTCTAGCCCTGCGAGCCTTTGACCATTTGACGGAGTTCTTCGGAGAGAGAAAGAAGGATTTCGGCTTCGCGGTTGAGCTCCTCGGCGGAAGCAGCGCTTTCGTCGGCAGAACGGGCGTTTTCTTGGGTCATTTGATCAATTTGCGCGATGGCACCGCTGACTTGATTGATGCCTCGGTTTTGTTCGACGGAGGTGTCGGCGATTTGCTTGACCAAGTCATCAACGCGGCGGGCTTTTTCGACGATCGTGTTGAGGCTTTCTGTCACTTGGGCGCTGATCGTAACACCGCGGGTGCTTTTCTGAATGCTGTCTTCGATTTTTTCAGCGGTTTCTTTCGCAGCTTGCGCGCTTCGTTGGGCAAGGTTGCGGACTTCATCGGCGACAACAGCAAACCCCGCACCCGCTTCGCCAGCGCGGGCGGCTTCGACCGCGGCGTTGAGGGCGAGAATGTTGGTTTGGAAGGCGATTTCGTCGATGGCCTTGATGATTTTTGCGATGTTGCCGCTGGCGGCTTGGATGTCCGCAACCGCTTCGTCCATCTGGCGCATATTGGCAGAGCCTTTTTCTGCTGCGGAGCGGGTTTCTGTGGAGAGGTTTTTTGCGTTGGCGGCATTTTCTGCATTTTTGTGAATCATCGAGGTAACCTCTTCGAGTGTAGAGATCGTTTTTTCGATTTCCGTGGCTTGCAATTTGGTTTTTTGGGCCAAGGTTTCTCCGGTTTCCGTGAAGTGCGAAGCGGCGGAAGAAACGGCTTCGGAGTTTTCGGTGAAGGCGGAAGCGATGGTTTCGATTTTGGAAGCCGTGCGTTTTGCGGTCATGGCGAAGGCGACGCAGGCCAGGAGGGTCAAGAAAATGCCGCCTCCGATCTGGAGTTGCAACGAGCGTTTGAGGGAGCGTTCGATGGCCATGCCGGTTTTGAAAACATCGTCATCGTAGGCACTGGGGCAGATTGCCATATCGAGTTCGGGGACATAGGCGTAAACGGCGGTTTTCATCCGCGCGGATGTTTCGCCTTGGTTTTGCCAAGGGTAGGCGCAGATGCCGGTTTCGCCAGGGGCGAGCTTGATGGCACCGTTGCAGATTTCTTGGATGAAAAAGCGGCCGCTGGCATCCTTCGCGTTCCAGATATTTTCTCCGTCGCGTTTGTTTTGGAGGGAGAGGATGTATTGGCCTTTGGTTTTTTCTGCGGTGCTCAGGGCGTAGATGTAACCCGAGTCACCGATTTTGACGGCCGCAGCAATTTTGCGGAAGGTGTCGAGGATTTGGTTGAGAGAGATGCCGGAATAGACCATGCCGATGAGGCGTTTTTCGGAATCGTAGAGGGGGGCGTAGCCGGTCATGCACCACTGGTCCACGACCCATGCTTTGCCAAAATAAGATTCTCCGCGGAGGATGGCAGCAATGACGGGATTGGTTTTGCCATCGGGTTCGGTTGCGGGAATGTAGGTGCCGATGGCGCGATTGCCTTCTTTGTTTTGGATGTTTGTGCCGACGCGCAACATGTCGCCGCGGTCGTTCATTTTTTGGAAGATGGTGAGTTGGTCGCCGGTCATGGCGGCGAGGCGGTCGATGATGTAGTTGGGGGTTTGGGCGGATTGTGGGGAGAGGGGATTTTTGTCGAGGGAAAGCAGGGGGAGTTTGACTTCGGATTTTTGTTGGTCGAACTGGTTGGTCGCATTCCACGCAACGAGAGTTTGGGGGTCGGGGGAGATGCCGCCGTAGTTTTGGATTGCCGATAGGGTTTGGGCGAGGAGTTTTTTAACGGAGGTTTTCACTTCGCTGGCCTGCCATTCCGCCATGGAAGCCGTGGTTAGAGCTAAGTTGCGCATTTCTGCTTGGGAGAGGTTGCGCATGGCTTGCGAGCTGATGCGGGTTGTTTCGTCTAACTGGAGAATCGATGCGAGGATCGAGATGCCCAAAGCGACGGAAACGATGAGGATACTGAGGACGGAAAGACGCCATTGAAAGCTCTTGTGGGAGAAAAGGGAGGGAAGTTTCATTTGGATAAAAGAGAGAGCAGATTCTGAACTTACCTTGGAAAAGAAGTCAAGGTTTTGCGGTTTCTTTTCGGCGCGTCGGCGAGTATCGTTTCTTTCTAAAGGTAGCTCCGGCGAAAAAGTTCCCTCGCTTCGTCGTAGTAGCTTTCGAGCTTTTGAATTTGTGATTCCGATGAAAACTCCCGCGCAACCGCATCGGAAGCGGCAGCGCCCATCGCGTCGCGCAACGGAAAATTTTCGGCGAGTTCCAACAAGGAACGGCTTAGTGCCGGGGCATCGTTTTCCGGGCAAAGCAACCCCGTTTTTCCGTGTTCGACGGCTTCGGGAATCCCGCCGTGCAAGGTGGCGACAACGGGCAAACCCGTCGCCATGGCTTCCAACAAGGAATTGGGGATCCCTTCCTGGTCTTGTTTCGCGGTGACTCTGCTCGGATGGACAAAAAGGTGGGCTTCATGGAGTTTTTCCGCGAGTTTTTCGGGGGGAAGAAATCCTGAAAAATCCACGGATTCAGAAAGTTGCAACTCTTGTGCCAGCTCGCGCAGAGATGCCTCTTGCGGACCTTCTCCGATCAGCGAAAGCCGCGCGGCAGGAAACTTTTTCACCATCTCGGCAAATGCGTGCAGCGTTAAATCTATGCCTTTTTTCTCGATCAAGCGGCAGGCTTGCACGATGCGGAGTTCCCCGTTTTCCACGGGTTGCCGCCGGCGGTAAGAAAAATCTTTTAACGGGATCGAGGTGCGGTTGATGCGGATTTTTTCTGGCGGGCAACCGCGCTCGACCAAAACGCGGGCGAGCGATTGGCTCCTGGCAAAAACGAGTGGGACGGTTTCCAAAAGCACCCGCATCCGGGGCGCGTAAGTTTTGTCGTGGGCGCGCGGCATTGCATCCATCCCGTGAAAAGAAACGACGGCAGGGCGATCCCAGCGTTGGATAAACGGGAGCAAATGAACGCCCGTGTGCCCGAAATAAATGTGCATCAAATCGGCATCCAGCGGGTCGATGGCCGAGCGCAACGCATCGTAGTATCCCCTGTAAAGAAGGGACGGTTGACGGAGTGCAAACTTCCTCCAAATACGCTGCAGGAAAGCGATGCGAGGGCGAGGCAACACCGCCACACGGGGGAAAGGATAAACGGTTTCGCACGAGCGTTCTTCGGTTACGGCAACCGTTTCGTAGCGTTGGAGCCCGGTGACTTGGCGGTAGATGTGTTGCATTTCCTTGCGTAAAAAAATCGCGCAAAAGGAAAGGACGGTCGGCTTTTTCATCCTCTTGGTGGTAGCACAGACACGCCGAAAGGGGCAGGGATTTTTTTGGGAGACCCGACCAAGAGCGACAGGAAAACGCAGTGCTTCCTTGACAGCGGAAAAGGAAAACGGGACTCTTTTGCCCAGTTACGCAAATGACCGCACGAAAAATTCTCCTCTGGCTTACCGGTTGTCTCTCGGCACTGCTTTGCGCCGGGATCATCGCCGCTAACCTTTGGTTGCAGAGCTACTTGCAAAGCCAAAAGTTCCTCGATCTCGTGTCCGAAGCCGCTTCCTCTTCCTTTTCCGCCGAAGGAAAATTTTCTCCGTTGCGGTGGACGGGTTGGTCGGTTTATTCCGACGGGTTTTCCGCTGTCGGGCGAGGTTCTTCCGCGTTGCACGAAATCAACGCGCAGAGGATCCGCACCGATTTCCGCTGGCGCGCTGTTTTTTCTGGAGTCTGGAAACTGGAAAATACTTCCGTGGGCTTTTTGCAAATCTCCCTCCAGCCAAAAGTGCCGGGCGCTTCTTCCGCTCCCCTTCCTCCGGTTCCCGCCGATGCGCTCCCTTCTTCTGGCGCAAGCAGCGCCGGCTTGCCAGGCTTCCTCCCGTCCCGTTTCGACGCGGGAGAAACTTCCATCGATTCGGCGAATCTTTTGTTTCCGGGGGGAGCCTTAAAAAATGTTTCTGCGAAAGTCTCTGCCGAGGGCGGCGATTGGCTGGTCGGTGCCAAAGGCGGGCAACTCCTTTGGGCTTTTTTGCCTGAAAACGAAATCCAATTTTTGCAGGCCCGCTGGAACAACGCAGAAAAAACTCTCTACCTGATCAACTCGACGCTGAATTTTCAAAAGGGCGGAACGCTCGGTGCCGACGGGGCGTTTTCTCCGAAAAAAGATTCGATGCTTTTGAGGACACGCTGGGATGCCGTCCCTCTTTCAGAAGTGATACCAAAAAGCTACCACTCCCAAATCTCCGGTCTTTTCTCGGGCTCAGCGGAAACTAAGGGCGTGCCTGGCGACCTCAAAAAGTGGGTGACTTCGGGCTCTTTTTCCCTGACCGACGGCTCCTTGCAAAAAGTGGCACTCTTGGAAACCATCGCAAACTTCACCCGTTCTCCCCAGTTCAAACACCTCGCGTTGCACGAGGTTTCCGGAAATTTTACCTACGGCGTAGAGAAGACAACGATCGATCATTTCTTGTTGGAATCTAGGGGGTTGCTCAAAGTGGAAGGCGATTTTTCCGTCGCGGCAAGCGGGGAGTTAAGCGGTTCGTTTCAGGTGGGGGTGACCCCGCAAACTCTGAAGTGGCTGCCGGGGTCGCAGGCCCGTGTTTTTGTTGCGGAAAGAGAGGGCTACCTGTGGGCGGATGTCCGCGTGGGGGGAACTTTAGACAAGCCGCGAGAAGATTTGACCCAGCGCCTGGTTGTCGCCGCCGGCACGGAAATTTTTGGGGCAGGAAACAAAGTAATCGACCAGTCCTCGGATGCCGCCATTCAAGGGGTCAAAGGGATCATCGACAAGGTGTTGCCCCTGTTCCCGTAAACCTGAATCAGTGAGATAACTGCTGTGAATCTCTGCAATCAATTGGGCTGCA
>DYNR01000010.1:0-16773 GCA_020720945.1 Chthoniobacter flavus
CCAAAGTATTTCGCAGACCAAGAAGAAAGGAGCTGAAATAACTTCTCTCTTTTTGCTGGAGGTGAAGGTGCACCCGTTTTTTCAGGTTCGTGATTTTCGTGAAACTGATTGATAGGCAATTGGTTGCGTTGATGTTTCCAGCAGATTTGTCTTTTTGCAGAAAAGAAGGAAAAGCGGTTTTTTTTGGGGGGGCGAGGTGCGGAAATGGCAGAAAATGACGCAAAAAGGCGGGGGATTTGCGCCGAAAAGCGAAAAAAAGCAAAAAAAACGAATTTTCTGCTTGCAAGGGGAACGATGTTGGCTAATCTGCCCCTCCCATCCCATGCTGGATGGAGCTAGTTCACCGCGGTTTTTATCTGGCGGTTGTCTGTTTCCGGCATGGTTTGGTCACACCAGAAAAATTTAAAGACTACATAATCCATGCCAACCATTAACCAGCTTGTCCGCAAAGGACGCCAGAAGGTCGTCGTTAAATCGAAGTCGCCGGCGCTGGCCATTTGCCCGCAGCGCAGAGGCGTGTGCGTGCAGGTGATGACCCGCACGCCCAAGAAGCCGAACTCCGCTTTGCGTAAAGTAGCCAAGGTTCGCCTTACAAACGGTCAAGAAGTGATCGCATACATCCCTGGAGAGGGACACAATTTGCAGGAGCACAGCATCGTGCTTGTCCGCGGCGGTCGTGTGAAGGATTTGCCCGGTGTTCGTTACCACATTGTTCGCGGCACATTAGATAGCCTCGGGGTGGACGGTCGCCGTCGTAGCCGTTCCAAATATGGGGCGAAGCGTCCGAAGCCCGGCCAAGAGGCGGCAGCCAAAGGCAAGGTAGCCGCCAAAGGTGGCAAGAAGAAATAATAAGCCAAGCTGAGAAGAACCGAAGCAGCTCAACAGAAAACTATTTGTCATGTCTCGTCGTCGCAGAGTAATTCATAAAAAAGTCGTGAAGGATGCCCGTTACGCCAGTCCGCTGGTTGAACGGTTGATCAATGCCGTGATGGAATCCGGCAAGAAGTCGGTGGCAGAGAAGATCGTTTATACGGCGATTGATCGCACCCACGAGGGGAGCGAAACCGTGGATCCGTTGGAGATTCTCAACAAAGCGATCGAGAATGCCAAACCGCGTTTGGAAGTGAAGTCCCGCCGCGTGGGGGGAGCTACTTACCAAGTTCCGATGGAAGTGCCGGTGGATCGGCAGATCGCTTTGGCGTTGCGTTGGATCGTCACTTTTGCATCCAAGCGCAAAGGGGTTCCGATGCAGAAGGCGTTGGCCAATGAGCTCAAGGATGCGGCTTCGGGTCAAGGGAATGCGATCAAGAAGCGGGATGATATGCACAAGATGGCGCAAGCTAACCGTGCGTTCGCCCATTTCCGCTGGTAGGCGAGAAAAAGGCACGAAGAAGTCAGTAGCAGACCGAATCAAAGAATTTCAAAACAATGGCAGATACGACCACAGAAAACCCTAATTCGCCTAACCGGGCGTTTCCGTTGGAAAGGACTAGGAACATCGGAATTTGTGCGCACATTGATGCGGGCAAAACGACTTTGACGGAAAGGATTTTGTTTTATACGGGGATGGTTCACAAGATCGGTGAAGTCCATGAAGGGACGACCGTGACGGACTGGATGGAGCAGGAGCGGGAACGGGGTATCACGATTACTTCTGCGGCGACGACTTGTAGCTGGGTTCAGCGGAAAGAAGAAGGGATCTACAAGGCTTTTGATAGCATCAAGCAGCGGGTGAATATTATCGACACTCCAGGGCATGTGGATTTCACTGCGGAAGTGGAGCGTTCCTTGCGTGTATTGGATGGGGCGATTGCCGTCTTTTGTGCGGTTGCAGGGGTGCAACCGCAATCGGAGACTGTTTGGCGGCAAGCGACAAAATACAATGTTCCGCGGATTGCTTTTGTCAACAAGATGGATCGCACGGGGGCTGATTTCAATGCGGCGATTGACAGCATGAGGGTCAAGCTTGGGGCGAATGTGTGGCCGATTTTGATTCCTCTCGGTGCTGAAGACAATCTGAAAGGGCAAATTGATGTGGTCAACCAAAAAGCCGTTGTCTATAACGATGACGATACATTTGGTTCCACTTATTCGATCACCGAGATTCCAGAGGATTATAAAGACATTGCTGAATCTGCTTACGAAGATTTGGTGACGCAGATGACGGATTTGGACGAAGAAATAGGGATGATGTTCCTCGAAGAGCAACCGATTAGCAAAGAAGACCTCAAGAGGGCGATTCGTCGTCAGACTATAGCCAATCGGTTTGTTCCGGTTGCAGGGGGATCGGCGTTCAAGAATAAAGGGGTTCAGTATTTGGTTGATGCGGTGGTGGATTATCTTCCGAGTCCGCTCGATATTCCGCCAGCGCAGGGTCAGAATCCTGATACGGGGGAGGCATTGCTTGCCGAATCGAATGACAACGGGGAGTTCTGCTCGTTGGCCTTCAAGCTTTGGTCGGATCCTTTCGTTGGGAAGTTGGTGTTTTTCCGGGTTTATCGCGGGAAGTTGACCAAAGGGGACACGGTTTACAATCCGCGGACGAACAAGCGCGAACGGATTAGCCGTTTGATTCAGATTCAAGCCGACAAGCGGGAAGACATCGATGTGTGTTATTCTGGTGATATTGCCGCAATTGTCGGGATTAAGAACATAACGACAGGGGATACCCTTTGCTCTGAGGACTCCGAGATTTTGTTGGAACCTCCCTCCTTCCCCGATCCCGTTATTTCGATGGCAGTAGAGCCCAAGACCAAGTTTGACCAAGAGAAAATGTCGAATGCGTTGGGGCGTTTGTCCGAAGAGGATCCGACTTTCCGGGTTTTCACCAATGAAGAAACCGGGCAAACGATTATTGCAGGGATGGGCGAGTTGCATTTGGAGATTATCCGCGATCGTTTGATGCGGGAATTCAAAGTGGAAGCGAACGCAGGGAAGCCGCAAATCGCATACAAAGAGACGATTTTGAGTCCTGCCGATGGCGAAGGAAAGCTGATCAAGCAGTCGGGTGGTCGTGGGCAGTATGGCCATGTCGTCATCAAGATCATGCCAAACGAACGCGGGAAGGGGTTCACTTACGAAAACAAAGTTGTAGGTGGAACGATTCCGCGCGAGTATATCCCGGCGGTTATCAAAGGGCTTACGGAAGCGACTTTGAACGGTGTCGTTGGTGGGTATCCGGTGATTGATGTCCATGTCGATATTGTTGATGGCAGCTACCACGATGTTGACTCGAACGAACTGGCCTTCAAGATGGCGGCGATTTTCGCCTTCAAGGATGGAGTGAAAAAAGCCAAGCCCATTTTGTTGGAGCCGATTATGAAGGTGGAGAATGTGACGCCGGACGAATTCCAGGGGGACATCATGGGCGATTTGAATCGTCGTCGTGCGAGGATTAGCGGGATCGAAACCAAGGGAAATCTCTGTAGCATAAATGCAGAAGTGCCATTGGCGGAGATGTTTGGTTACGCCACGGCCATTCGCTCGCTTTCAAAAGGACGCTCGTCGTATTCCATGGAACCATCGCATTTTGAACAAGTGCCGCAGCAGGTTCTCACCGCCGTGCTCGAAAATAAGAATTAACTATCCGCAAACATGACAAACGGACAACGCATACGCATACGCCTTAAAGCCTTCGATTATCGGGTTCTCGATGCCTCGGCAGCCGAGATCGTCGAGACGGCAAAAAGGACTGGCTCGAAAGTAGCTGGACCGATTCCGCTTCCGACAAGGATCGAAAAATTCACTGTCAACCGCTCTCCGCATGTGGATAAGAAATCCATGGAGCAGTTTGAGATTCGTACCCACAAGCGCCTGCTCGACATTGTGGATCCCACGGCGAAGACTGTGGATGAGCTTCGGAAGCTCAATTTGCCAGCAGGGGTGGATATTAACATTAAAATCTAGTAGCAGACTATGAGTATCGGACTTTTGGGAAAAAAACTGGGCATGACCCGTGTTTATGACGAGAAGGGAGTTGTGACTCCTGTGACGGTCATAGCGGCGGGAGGGAATAGCATTCTCCAAGTGAAGACCAAGGAGACGGACGGCTATGAAGCGGTGCAAGTCGGCTTTGATGAGCAGAAGACGCACCGTATGAGCAAGGCTGCGCTGGGTCATTTGAAAAAATCGGGGGCGACGCCCAAGCGATTCATCCGCGAGTTTCGCATGGATGGAGAGGTTGAGGGGGTTGCGGTCGGCGGTTTGCCTTTGTCCACTTTTGAAGTTGGGCAGTGGGTGGATGTCGTTGGGCAGTCGAAAGGAAAAGGTTTTCAGGGGGTTATGAAACGGCATAATTTCCATGGGCAACCGCAGACGCACGGTCACATGATGCACCGTCGGACGGGTGCTATCGGGAACCGTTCCACGCCGGGTCGGGTTTGGAAGAATCAGAAAATGCCGGGTCACATGGGGGATGAGCGGGTGACGGTGCAGAATTTGCGCATCGTTCAAATCCGGGAAGAGGATGGGGCGATTTTGGTCAGTGGTCCCGTGCCAGGAGCCAAGGGGACTTATGTAATGATTCGTCCTTCCGTCAAGAAACCTTTGCCGAAGAAGTAATAGAATATGAGTGCAAGCGTATTAACAAAAGAAATTGCGGTTGGTGCAGGGATTGAGGTTATTACTAACGGCAAAGGGACGCAGGCTGTTCACGATGTAGTGGTCGCGATGCGGGCGAATCGCCGGAGTGGTTCTGCGAATTCGAAGAGCAAGGCCGATGTGAATTTGTCGGGAGCCAAGCCGTGGCGCCAAAAAGGGACGGGGCGTGCTCGTGCTGGTTATAAGTCTTCGCCGGTTTGGGTCGGTGGGGGTGTCGTATTTGGGCCGAAGCCTCGGGATTACTCGAAGACAGTGCCAAAGGCAGTCAAGCGTCTGGCGTTTCGTAAAGCGTTGAGTGCTAGGATTCTTGCAGGCGATGTTTTATTGGCGGATGGTTTTTCCGTTGCGGAAGCGAAAACCAAGCAGTTTGTTGAACTGTTGGGTTCGATTGTTCCCGAAGCGAAGAAGACATTGGTTGTTGGGGCATCGTTTGATGAAAACACCTTCAAAGCGGCGCGGAATGTCGGGACTTCTTTGCTGGTGAATGCGGCGGATGTCAATACCGAGCAACTGTTGGCCTTCGATAAGATCATTATCACGAAGGACGCGATGGAAAAAATTGTGGAAAGGGCAAAGTAATGAAGGATCAATACGATGTAATCGACACGATTGTTCTTTCCGAAAAGGCGACGATCTTGACGGAGCAGAGCAACAAATATGTCTTTAGGGTCAACCGTAAGGCGAATAAAATTCAGATCAAACGGGCGATCGAGCAAATTTTCAAGAAGAAAGTTCTTGGGGTGAACACTGCGAACTACGATGGCAAGAAGAAAAGGGAACGGCGCGCTGATTTTGGGCGGGCGGTTCACTGGAAGAAGGCGATCGTGACATTGGCGGCGGGAGAAAAGATCGACATTATTTAATAGGAGACAGAAGTTATGGCACTGAAAACATTTCGACCTCTGACACCGGCCAGCCGATTTAAGGCGTTGCCGAGTTTTGAGGAAATCACCAAGACTTCGCCCGAGAAGAGCTTGACAGCCCCTTTGAAGAAGTCGGGCGGGCGCAACAACAACGGTCGTTTGACTTCGCGTCATCGCGGGGGTGGACACAAAAGGAAATATCGTTTGATTGATTTCAAGAGAGATCGTCGGAACGAGGTTGCTGAGGTTATTGCTATTGAGTATGACCCGAATCGTTCGGCCCGGATTGCCTTGTTGCAGTATCCCGATCAGACCAAGTCCTATATTTTAGCACCCGTTGGGTTGGGTGTTGGAATGAAAGTGACGGCTGGGGAGAATGTGGAATCCAGCGTTGGCAATGCGTTGCCTTTGAGTGCGATTCCTTTGGGGAGTTCGATCCACAACATCGAGTTGATTCCTGGGCGCGGGGCGCAAATGGTGCGCAGTGCGGGTTCGCAAGCGATCCTTAACAGCCGCGAAGGGGGATATGCGTTTGTGAAATTGGCATCCGGAGAAATCCGGAAGATCAATGCGAGTTGTTATGCGACGATGGGGCAGGTAGGGAATGTCGAACACATGAATGTATCGAGTGGCAAGGCGGGGAGGTCCCGCTGGTTGGGGATTCGCCCGACCGTGCGCGGTATGGTGATGAACCCGATCGATCACCCGAACGGTGGTGGGAACGGAAAGAGCAAGGGTGGTGGCGGTCGCCAGCATCCGTGCAGTCCTTGGGGTCAGCTTGCGAAGGGTTTCAAGACCCGGAAGAAGCACAAGTCATCGGATCGTTTTATTATTCAACGACGCAAGGGTAAGTAATTTTTTTGTTTAGATTATGGCAAGATCACTGAAAAAAGGTCCGTATGTGGACTGGAAGCTTCTCGATAAGATCGACAAGTTGAATGATGCGGGAACCAAAAAACCGATAAAGACATGGTCTAGGCGTTCGACAGTGACGCCGGATTTTGTCGGGCACACCTTCAATGTCCATAACGGCAAGACATTTTTGCCCGTTTTTGTGACGGAGAACATGGTCGGGCACAAGCTTGGGGAGTTTTCTCCGACCCGCATTTTCAAGAAGCACGGTTCGCATACAGCGAAGGTAAGCAAGTAACAATTAACCCAAATGAAGAAGCCCATCGCCCTGGCGGTATGTTTCTTCGCCCTCTTTCCGGTCGAATTGATCGCGCAAGGAGTTCGTTCTTTGACAGGTTCTGAATGGTTTGCGGAGTCTCCTGGAGGTTCCGCACCGAATAAACGAGGAGTTTCGCGAGAGGCACCTGCGATGCAAGAAGAGTTGCTTTTACTTAGGAACACAGTTTCTGAGTTGAGCCAGAGTCTTGCGGTAGCGAACGCCGAAGCGGAAACCTTCAAAAATCAGGCGAGCGAGTTGGCACTCAAGCTAGACGCTCTCGGGTTGGCGGAGGTGGAAGGCAAACGCGAAGGTCTCGAGCAAAAGTTGCTGGCGGCAGTCCGGGAAGTCCGGTTGCAGCAGCAGCGGAATATCGAATTAGAAAATCAAGTTGTTGACTTGGTTGAGAAAGTTGTGGCACTTTTGCAGGAGGCGGAGAATGTTTCGGTTGGGACAAGGCTCGGGGTAGAAATGAGCATGAGGAAAGCGAACGAGTTGTTGGGAGCTTTGCCGAGTGTCGATGCTCCAGCTTCCGTGGAAAGCTCGTTGACGAATGCGTTGGTTTTAGAGGTCAAGCCCGAGTTATCCTTGCTCATTGCGAATGTAGGAAAAAAGCAAGGGGTAAGAGTTGGGACACCTTTTCAAATTTTACGCGGCTACGAGATGATCGGAACGGCATTGGTTGTAGATGTGCGCGAGAAGATCAGCGGGTTAATCATTCAGAGTTTGGACAAAGAAGGAAAGCAAGTCAAAACAGGCGATCGCCTTCGGGTGATCACGAGATAATCAGAGAAAACATTTAATAACAAAGAACAAGCAATAGCTATGGAAGTAAGATCCAGTTACCGTCATGCCCGGATGTCCGCATTTAAGGTGCGGGAAGTGACCCGGGAAATTCAAGGACTCCCCGCGACCGATGCGCTCGACATTCTTCGCTTCACGCCGAAGAAAGCTGCGGAGTTAATCAATAAGACTTTGAAGAGTGCTATTGCCAACGCGGAGAACAACAACAACTTGCGAGTTGAGTCTTTGGTGGTCAAAGAGGCAGTCGTCGGGGAAGGTCCCACGATCAAGCGTTTTGTCCCGAAGGCCAGGGGGAGTGCGGGTCCGATTCGCAAACGGATGTGTCACATTTTCATAACGCTGACGGATGAGGTAGAGATTGTCCGCCGGGATAAGACGAAGAAGAGCAACAAAAAAGCGAAGCCATCCTCGGGTGCGAAGAAGCAGCCTGCGGCGGTGGAAGCGAAGGTAGAGGAAGCGAGTGCTCCCGTTTCTGAAGAATCTGCAAGCAAAGAATAAGATAAAAATATGGGACAGAAAGTAAATCCGATAGGCTTCCGCCTGCAATTGAACCGTGACTGGCGTTCGCGCTGGTATGCTTCGCGCAAAGATTTCGCCGATTTTCTTCACGCGGATTACAAGATTCGCGAACGGTTGAAGAACAAGCTGAAAGCTGCCGCAGTTTCTCGCATCACCATCGAAAGGGCGTGGAACAGTGTCCGAGTTACCATTTACACGGCGCGTCCGGGGGTGGTGATTGGTCGCAAGGGGAGCGAGATCGAGACGCTGACCCGCGAAGTGTTGGATCTTGTTGGGACTAAGCAAGTCAAGATCGACATCGTGGAAATCAAGCGTCCGGATTTGGATGCGCAGTTGGTTGCGGAGAATGTCGCTTCGCAGCTTGAGCGTCGTATTTCTTTCCGTCGTGCGATGAAGCGGACGGTCCAGATGACGATGGACGGAGGGGCGTTGGGGATCAAGATTCGTTGTGCCGGTCGTTTGGGCGGGGCAGAAATTGCTCGCACGGAATGGTATCGGGAAGGCAAAGTGCCGCTTCATACGCTTCGTGTGCCGATTGATTATGGTTTTGCGGAAGCGAACACCGTTGCTGGAAAGATCGGAATCAAGTGCTGGATTTGTCGTCCAGAGGAGAAGGAAGAAGCGAATGGGGCCGTTCCAGTGCAGACGGCGGATGAGTCTCGCAAGGGGTAATCGGCGAGGGAATTTGTATCGAATAGGAGGATAATGTCATGCCATTAATGCCAAAAAGAGTGAAGTACCGGAAGACGCAGCGAGGAAGTCGCTCGGGTCTCGCTTCACGGAATACCAAGATTGATTTCGGTGCCTACGCGTTGCAGACGATGGAGCGCGCATGGATCACCAACATCCAGATCGAAGCGGCGCGTGTTGCTTTGACCCGTCACATGAAAAGAAAAGGGAAGTTGTGGATTCGCATATTCCCGGATAAGTCGGTGACGGCGCGACCGCCCGAGACCCGAATGGGGAAAGGGAAGGGGCAGCCCGAGTATTGGGTTGCAACGGTTCGTCCAGGAAACATTCTTTTCGAGTTGGATGGGATTCCTGAATCGGTGGCACGCGAGTCTTTGCGTCTGGCGGCAAATAAATTGCCGATCAAGACGAAATTCCTTGTCCGCCATCACGCAGTATGAGAATGTGAGGTCATTATGAAATTTTCCGAGATTAAAGAATTGACAGTTAAGGAATTGCTCGCTCGTCGGCACGAGATGAGGCAAGAAGTGTTTAACTTGCGGATCCAGCAGAAGAGTGGGCAGCTAGAGCGTCCGCATATGTTGCATCTGATCCGCAAGGACATTGCGCGGCTCCAGACCGCGATCAACCAGAAAATGAAAGAAGCCGCAAAACA
This sequence comes from Chthoniobacter flavus, assembly GCA_020720945.1. Taxonomy (GTDB): domain Bacteria; phylum Verrucomicrobiota; class Verrucomicrobiia; order Chthoniobacterales; family DYNR01; genus DYNR01. The sequence goes on from DYNR01000010.1 coordinate 9,299, forward strand.
AGCCGCCTGATAGACCATGAGTGAAGAAACAGCAACAGCCGTAAAAGAGGCGGGGACCGAGGTGAGTGCAAGGCGCTCGCTCCGCAAGACGCGCATCGGAGAGGTTATTTCCGATAAGATGGATAAGACGATCGTGGTCAAGGTTGTGACCCGCGTCCCGCATCCGCGTTTCCGCAAAATTGTCAAGCAGAGTACAAAGTTCCATGTGCATGACGAGAAGAACGAAGCGAAGATTGGCAACCGTGTGAGCATTGCGGAGTGTCGCCCGTTGAGTCGTTTGAAGCGTTGGCGGTTGGTCGAGGTGCTTTCCCATTAATCCAAAATTTCTTATTAATTATGATTCAGCTTCGTTCACGAATTGATGTAGCGGATAACACGGGTGCGAGAATTGCCTCGATGATCAGTGTTATCGGAAAGGCGACGAAGGTCGCGCACATCGGTGATATTATTACTTGCAACATCAAAGAAGCCTCTACGGGGGGTTCGGTTAAGAAGGGGGATGTGGTTCGCGCGGTTGTTGTCCGCACGGCCCAACCAGTCAGGAGGGAAGACGGTTCTTATCTTCGTTTTGACAACAACGCGGTCGTGGTTATCGACAAGGATAAGAACCCGAAAGGGACTCGTATTTTTGGTCCTGTCGCCCGCGAATTGCGCGACAAGAACTTTATGAAAATTGTTTCATTGGCACCCGAGGTTTTATGAGTAAAAAGCGTTTTCATGTCCATCGGGGTGATTTGGTAGAGGTCATTTCGGGAAATCATGCAGGTTCTACGGGGAAAGTGCTTCAAGTGCTGACCAAAAAAGACAGGGTGATTGTCGAGGGTGTGCGGATGATTAAAAAGACCATGCGCAAGTCCCAAGAGCACCCGAACGGGGCGATCATTGAGAGGGAGGGTCCGATCCATGTTTCCAATGTGAAAGTGTTGGAGAAGTCCGGAGGGGACAAAAATAAAGGAACGAAAGAGGCTTGACACTTGTCGAGCTGGAAGAGATAACAAGTCATGGAATCAGAACTTCAGATAGAATTTAAGACGCAGATCGTGGCGCGGCTCAAGGAAAAGCATGGGTATAAAAACATCCATGAAGTTCCGAAGGTCGTGAAAGTCGTGATCAATACATCCGTTGGGTCTGCACCCGATGTCAAGGATGCTTTGGAAATTGCCAAAAGCGAGTTGGCGGCGATAACGGGGCAGAAGCCCGTTGAAACGACCTCGAAGACAAGCATTTCCAACTTTAAGTTGCGCAAAAACCAGGCGATTGGAGCGAAGGTAACTTTGCGCGGGCGGGTCATGTATGAGTTTTTGGAACGGTTGATTCGGACGGCGTTGCCGAGGATTCGCGATTTTCGCGGGGTTTCTGCTCGTGCGTTCGATGGACGGGGAAATTACACTTTGGGAGTTAAAGACCAGAGCATTTTTCCTGAAATCGACTTGGATCGGATCAAGAGGAATATCGGGTTCGATGTGACGATTGTGACGACTGCGAAGACGAACCAAGAGGCAAAGAATTTATTGACCGAGATCGGTATGCCTTTTGCAGATCGAAATTTGAAACCCAAAGGGCCTGCTGAAGAGAAGGCAGCCTGAATTACTGACACAATACTATGAGTGCAATGACCGACCCGATTGCGGATTTTTTAGTTCGCTTGAAGAACGCATCGAGAGCGAAGAAGGCGGAGTTTACCGTTCCTTATTCCAAGATGAAAAGCGAGATCGCCAGGATTTTGAAGGCGGAGGGCTACATAAACGATTACGAGTTGGATAGTTCGACAGGGCGTTCCGAACTCAAGATCAAAACCCGTTTTGTGAATAAATCGCCAGCGTTTGTTGGCATCAAGCGCATTAGCCGTCCGGGTTTGCGCCGTTATGTGGGATCTGAAGATATTCCTCGGGTTTTGGGGGGGATGGGAGTAGCCGTCCTTTCGACATCGAAGGGGATTTTGACTGGGCATGATGCCCGTCGGCAAAAAGTTGGAGGGGAGTTGCTGGCTTACATTTGGTAATGTGAGGTAGGAGCAAACCGCAAAAAAAGGAGAAAAATATATTATGTCAAGACTTGGAAAACGACCTATCCCTCTTCCAGAGAAGGTGAAGTTGACCGCGACGCCGGAAGGTTTGGTTGTGGTGGACGGACCGAAAGGCAAGTTGGAGTATCAGATGCCTGCTGGGATTGCGTTGGAGGTTGATAATCACATGGTCAAGGTTTCGCGTCCCGATGATAGTGCGCGGAGCAAAGCGATGCACGGGTTGTCCCGTTCGTTGATAGCCAACATGGTTGCTGGAGTTTCCGATGGATTCAAAAAAGATTTGGAAATTCAAGGGGTAGGTTTTCGTGCAGCGGTGCAGGGGAATCTGTTGAATTTGAGTTTGGGGTATTCCCATCCGGTGAATTTTCCGATTCCTGATGCGGTGAAAGTGACCGTGACGGAGAATACCAAGATTTCTGTTGTCGGGATTGACAAGCAGATTGTGGGTCAAGTGGCTGCGGATATTCGCGCTTACTATCCTCCTGAGCCATACAAGGGCAAGGGAGTTCGTTATGCTGGCGAACAAGTTCGCCGTAAGGAAGGCAAAACCGTTCAGTAATTTTTAGAGTATGAGCAGCAGATTGGAAAAACAGAGAGTGCGCCATGTGCGCATCCGGAAGAAAGTTGCGGGGACTCCCGAGCGCCCGAGATTGAGCGTTCATTTTTCGGGGCAGCACATTACAGCGCAAGTGATTGATGATACGGCTGGGAAGACCTTGGTTTCCGTTCATACGACGGAGGCGGTTCTCCGTTCGGAGAAGGCAATGGGGCCCAATGTGACTACTGCGGTGAAAGTAGGGAAGCTGGTTGCCGAGCGAGGAGTGGCGAAGAATATCCGCCAAGTCGTATTTGATCGCGGAGGCTTCAAGTATCATGGGAAAGTGAAAGCGTTGGCCGAAGCGGCCCGCGAAGGTGGCTTGGAATTTTAACGAAAGACTGACAAATGGCAAATCCTAACGAAAGAGGAAACAATCGCGGTGGGCGTTCCCGCGACAGAAGAGATAATGCGCCCTCGGAAGTTTCCGACTTGACGGACAAGGTTGTATTTATCAACCGCTGTGCGAAGGTCGTCAAAGGCGGGCGTCGTTTTAGTTTCTCGGCGTTGATCGTTTCTGGTGACCGCAAGGGCAAGGTGGGCATTGGGTTCGGCAAAGCGAATGAGGTGAGCGAAGCGATTCGCAAAGCCACGGAAGCGGCCCACAAGCGGATGGTGGTTGTGAACATTGATGACAACACGATTCCTCATGTTTCCCAAGGCGAGTTTGGTGGAGGCTCGGTGTTGCTGAAGCCCGCATCTCCTGGGACAGGGGTTATTGCGGGTGGCGGTGTCCGTGCGATCATCGAAGCGGCGGGGATTCGCGATATCCTTGCAAAATCCATGGGTTCGAGCAATCCAGCCAATGTCGTTAAAGCCACTTTGGTTGCTTTGACCCAATTGCGCAAACGGGAAGAAATTTTCCGTGTCCGCGGAAAGAAAATCCGTGTCGCTCCTCCCGTAGCTCCGGTAGCTCCCGTAGCTCCGGTAACAGCGCCTGCGGAAGTTGCGGAATAACCACATTAGAAGATAGATAAATTTATGAGACTTCATAATTTGAAACCGCGTCCGGGTGCCAAGCACACGAAGAAGCGGGTTGGTTGCGGAGAGAGTTCCGGGCATGGTAAGACCTCCGGCAAGGGGCACAAGGGGCAGAAAGCCCGTTCGGGTGGTAGCATTCGTCCTTCTTTTGAGGGGGGTCAGATGCCTTTGTTCCGCCGTTTGCCCAAGCGCGGGTTTAACCATATTGCTTTCCGCGATGTGGTGGAGGTTGTCAACATGGACGATTTGGAGCGGAAGTTTCCAGATGGTGCGGCGGTCAATGCGGAGACTTTGCGTGCTCTCGGGTTGGTTCATGGGCAGTTTGATGCGATCAAATTGCTCGGACGCGGGGAGTTGACAAAAAAATTGAGCGTGGAAGTGGATTTGGTGAGCGAGACAGCGCGCCAGAAAGTTGAAAAGGCGGGGGGGACGGTAGTCATCCGCCAGAAAAGGGTCGCTTCTGCGGAGTGATGGTTTTCCCGTTGTGGGCAGGGCGAGAGATCGCTCTGCTCGCGCGGGGTTCCGTTGCGGTTTTTGATTTTGGTTTTTTTCGCCTCGAATGATTTCTGCATTTACCGATACATTTAAGATTCCCGAATTGCGGCAGCGCTTGCTGTTTACGCTTGCGATGGTGGTCATCATCCGCATCGGGGCGGCTGTAACGACACCTGGGGTCAATGCGGCAGTTTTGCAACAGTGGTTTTTATCTGCGGCGGATGCAGGGCAGGGCGGGGTAGCATCGCTTTTCAACCTTTTTAGCGGTGGTGCGCTGGCGAATTGTGCTGTTTTCTCTTTGGGTATCATGCCGTTCATCAGTGCATCGATCATGATGCAGTTGTTGACGGCGGTTATTCCGCAGCTTGGGAAATTGCAGCGGGAAGATGGTGGACGCCAGAAGATCATGGATTACACGAGGTATTTGACGATTCTCCTTTGTGTTTTTCAGGGTTATCTTTTGGCGCTTTCGTTTGAGAGTCCGCAGGCGAACCCGTTTTTGCCGGGGATCATGGATACGATTGCCCGTTTGGGGGTTCCGTTGGTTTCCGATCCGGGCATGGGCTTTCGTTTGTTGACGGTTTTGACCATGACGGCGGGGACGATGTTTATGGTTTGGCTTGGCGATCAGATTACGGAGCGCGGGGTAGGGAACGGGGTTTCTTTGATTATTGCGGTGGGTATCATTGCGCAGTTGCCGGCGGGCTTGATCCAGGCTTGGCGCACTTTTGTTCCTTCTGAGGCGGGGGCGACTACGGCGGTGAGTCCGGTGGTTTTGGTTTTGATGGTTGCGTTTTTGTTTTTCGTGATTGCTGCTGTGATTGCAGTGACGCAAGCGCAGAGGAAGATCAGCGTGCAATATGCGAAACGCGTTGTGGGGAGGAAGGTTTATGGGGGGCAGACGCAGTATATGCCATTGAAGGTCAATTATGCGGGGGTCATGCCCATCATTTTTGCGCAAGCGATTTTGCTTTTCCCTTCGACGATTATCAATATGGCGTTTCCTTCCCAGCGATGGGCGCAGGATTTTTCGCAGTTGCTTGCTACGGGGTGGTTGCACTATGTGCTTTTTGGGGCGATGATTTTCTTTTTCAGCTATTTTTGGGTAGCGACGCAGTTTCAGCCGGCGCAGATTGCGGATGATCTCAAGAAATACGGTGGGTTTATTCCTGGGGTTCGTCCAGGCAAGCCTACGGCGGATTTCTTGGATTATACGATGACCCGTTTGACTTTTGCGGGGGCGATTTTTCTGACGGTGATAGCAGTTTTGCCGATGATGTTGACCCATTGGATGCAGGTTCCCTACATGACGGCGCAGTTTTTTGGTGGGACGGGGTTGTTGATTATCGTTGGGGTGACACTGGATACCATGCGCCAGATAGAAACCCATTTGTTGCAACGGCATTACGATGGATTTTTGCGCAAGGGGAGAATCCGTGGAGCCAGGGATCAGCGTTCGAGGATTAATACGGGGAATGTTGTAGATAGCGGGACTTTGCTCTGGATTTGGGTGGTTCTGTCCGTCTTGGTGTTGACGGGAGTTACAATTCTTTTGGCACGCAGTTTGATGTGATGGGAGCGAGCAAAGTGGTGGGATCGGTTTTGGGTTATTTCATTTTTGAAGGAAGGTGCATCTCCGGTTCTTTGATCGTTTGTTTGATGTTTTCGGGCGCATTGTCCGGAGGGATTTCTCTATGATACCGATCAAGGGGCCATTGGAGGTTGAGAAAATGCGGAGGGCGGGGGAGTGTGCTGCGCATATTTTGAATGCCTTGGTTGATATGGTGGTGCCTGGGGTAACGACTGGCGAGATTGATCGTGAGGCGGCGCGGTTGATGCGAGAAGCGAATGTCCGCAGTGCGTTTTTGGGATACGGGAAGCCGGGATTTCCGGGGAATATTTGTATTAGTTTGAATGAGGAAGTGGTGCATGGGATCGGAGGGAAGCGGGTCATTGCTTACGGGGATGTGGTGAAGATGGATGTCGGGATCATCAAGGATGGTTATATTGGGGACAATGCGCTTTCCGTTCCTGTCGGGATGATTCCTCCAGAAACGGAACGGTTGCTTGTTACGACGGAAAAGATTTTGTTGGGTTCGTTCGAGTATGCGCGTGCGGGCAGGCGGCTTGGCGATTTGTGTTCTTACATTGAAGAGCAGACCAAGGCGGCGGGGTATAGCGTGGTGCGGGAGTTTGTGGGGCACGGGGTTGGCAGGAAATTGCACGAAGATCCGCAGGTGCCGAATTTTGGCAAAAGGGGGAGCGGGCCCAAGTTGCAGGCAGGTATGACATTGGCGATCGAGCCGATGATCAACATGGGGCGTTCCGAGGTGAGGATGCTGGATGACCGTTGGACGGTAGTGACGAAGGACGGTTTGCCGAGCGCCCATTTTGAGCACACGATTTTGATAACAAAAGAAGCACCAGAAGTATTGACATGGCCACGGAAATCGATATTGTCTTAAATCCCAATGTTGCCGGAGGCTGTTTTGTAGAAAGTTCGGTAAGAATCGTAACTATCTCAGCAGCAAGCTGTAACCGAGATTTTTTCCCTGTTAGTTCGCGGGGGGATGTGGAGGTTTTGGCGGGTCGAGAAAACAGGAAAGAGCATCTGGCAGTAGGGGAAACCCATTTGAAATAAACCTGGACCGCGAGGTTCCAAAACAACAAGAAAGTAACAGAGAGTATGAAAGTTCGAGCTTCCGTCAAACGCCTATGCGAAAGCTGCAAGATCATCCGCCGCAACAATGTGATCCGTGTTGTGTGCAAGAATCCGCGCCACAAGCAGCGGCAAGGGTGAACGCATTTTTTTCAAAGGCAAAAACCATTCAAACCAAACCAAAAGAAGAAACCTAATATATGCCACGAATTCTTGGAGTCGATATTCCGGGCGACAAGCGCATCGAAGCCTCGCTTCCCTACATTTACGGGATGGGGCCAAACAACACGAAGAAAGTCCTCGAGATAGCGGGGATCAACCCCGATGTCCGGGCGAAAGATTTGAGCCCGGAGCAAATCAACCTGATCATCCAGGCTATCAATGGTTGTAAGATCTTGATAGAAGGGGATTTGCGCAGGGATGTGCAAACCAATTTGAAGCGTTTGCAGGCGATTAACTGCTACCGTGGCATCCGCCACCGCAGGGGGTTGCCCGTTCGTGGTCAAAGGACGCAAACAAATGCCCGCACTCGCAAGGGACCGCGCAGGACCGTTGGTGTCCAGCGCAACCCGAATGCGAAAGCCGGGAAGGTGTAACAAAAAGAGACTGAGTTTAGATCATTGAAATATGGATACGAATCCCGAAGAAAATTCCACGAGTGAAGTGCCGGCAGCCGATGCTGGCGCGGTTGCCGCTCCAGTTGCGAGCGCCGAAGTGAG
>DYNR01000010.1:16873-18688 GCA_020720945.1 Chthoniobacter flavus
CCGAAGTGAGCGTCGAAGCAAGTCCTGCTGCGATTCCTGCTACAAGCCCCGAAGCGGAAGTTCCTGCTCCTGCTCCTGCTCCCGCTGCAGCCGTTGCCGAGCAACCTGCTGATGCCGCGAAAGTGCCGGCGGAAGGCGAGAAAAAAGCGGCGAAGCCGAAAGCGGCGAAGGGGGCATCGAAAAAAGCTCCTGCCGCAAAAGTGGAGGAAGCCAAGCCTGTCAGCTTTTCTCTCACCGACGATATCGAGAAACCGAAAATCGTCCGCGCGAAAGGAAGCAAAAATGTCCACCACGGGCTTGCCCATGTGCAGGCAACTTTCAACAACACGATCGTGAGCATCACGGATTTGACGGGTGCGGTGTTGGGGTGGTCTAGTGCAGGAAAGTGCGGGTTCAAAGGCTCCCGCAAGAGCACGGCCTACGCGGCGCAGGTGGTTGCGCAGGATGCGTGCCGGCAGGCGATGGGGCACGGGTTGAAAGAGGTGGAAGTGCGGGTCAAGGGGCCTGGTTCTGGTCGTGAGTCTGCCGTCCGTGCGATGCAAGCCATCGGGTTGGAAATCACGGTGATCCGCGATGTTACGCCAGTTCCGCACAACGGCTGTCGTCCTCCGAAGCAGAGGCGTGTTTGATCGGGAGAACAAGGAGTCATTCCAAGGTTAGAATTACAATATTATGGCACGATACACAGGATCACTTACGAAAATCAGCAGGCGGTATGGCATTTTGATTGCCGGTTCGCCCAAGTCGTTCGAGCGCAAAAATTACCCTCCGGGGATGCACGGCCCCAAAGGGTCGCGCCGGAAGCTTTCGGATTATGCGATTGCATTGGCGGAGAAGCAGAAACTCCGGCATCAATACGGGGTGTTGGAGCGTCAATTCCGCCGCTATTTCCAGCTTGCGTTGCGCAAGCGTGGTGTTACGGGCGAGATTTTGTTGCAGTTGCTGGAAACCCGTTTGGACAATGTGGTGTTCCGGATGGGGTTTGCCAAGACATTGCGTGCGGCCCGCCAGATGGTTGGGCACGGCCATGTTTTGTTGAACGGGCACAAGGCGACGATTTCTTCGATGAATTTGAAAGCCGGCGATAAAATCGAGATCAAAGAGCGGCAAAAGTCCAAGAGCTTGGCGCAACGCGGGGTTGAATTGACGCAAATCGTCACGGTTCCCGACTGGTTGCTGGTTGATAAAGACAAGCTGACGGGGACGGTTTCTCGCATTCCTTCTCGCGAAGAAATCAATCCGGTGGTCAACGAACAGTTGGTCGTCGAGTTGTATTCCCGATAATTTCCCACCAAGCAATCCGCCCGGGCAAAAAAAAGCGCGATGGTTTCCGTTGCGCTTTTTTTGTTTTTCTCGCCCGGAGAGGGCGTGCTTGGAAATTCTCGTAACTCGTTGATATGAAATTTGTTATGTTGTTTTCTTCTCCTCCGATTCTTTTTTTGCAAAGAAAACCTTGCGGCGTGTGGGGAGGCGGGCTAGTGTCCAGTCCATCATGAAATGTCGCATCGAACTTGTCTTTTTGCTCCAGTGCTGCGTTGTCAGCCCGAAGGTGTTATCCCTTGATAGCACCTTGGGCTTCCGCCTTGCTCTGAACCAAAAATCCGGCGGTCTAAGCGTCATTTCAATCTTGACTGAACACTAGAATGGTTCGCTTGCTTTCGCGTGGGGCCGAGGGGCTTCTTTTCGTGGAAGCTTTGAGCTTTAACCTGAATCTGTGAGATAACTGCTGTGAATCTCAGCAATCAATTGGGCTGCAAAGGCTTGGAAAAAACACGCAAAAGACCTAGGGGTATTCCTTGGTTTTTTCCAAGCCCT
>DYNR01000181.1 GCA_020720945.1 Chthoniobacter flavus
TGTTACCTCGGGGGGAGTGCGGAGGCGTGCCTCCGGTTGCCTCCCGTTAAAAAAAAGCGGGGGGGAGCCCGTTGTTGGTGCAGGATTGGAATGAATAAAAAAAGGAGTTTTTGGGCGGTGGCAGAAGTTGCGGGTCTCGCGTTGGTGGGCGCGGGTTTTTTGCTGTTTCTGTCGCTCGTTTCTTATGATGTGAAAGATGTTCCTTCGTTCGTGCCGTTGCTCAACACGACTTCAGCGCCCAACGCCGATGTCAAGAATTGGGTGGGAATCGTGGGGGCGGTTTTCGGCGGGTATTCCTTGTTTTTTTTGGGGATCGCCTCGTTTTGGTTGGCTGCGCTGCTCGTGGGGATGGGGGTAGGCAAGCTGTTTGTCGAAGATTTTTCTTTGCGGGAGCGGGCGGGTTGGGCGTTGTTGAATGTGATTTGTGCCGCGTGTTTGGCGCAGTTGTTGCCAGAGTGGTTCGGGAACTGGCACGATCATTTTCGGGCGCATGGGGCGGGAGGATATGTCGGGTCTTGGCTCGGGAAGCGGGCGTTGGGCCAGTTATTTGGGGCGGTGGGGACTCTTGTATTTTTGGGCGTGCTGTATTTTTGCAGTCTGGTTTTGACGACGGGTTTTCATCCGATCCGTTTTTTGCGGGAGGTGGCGGGAGCGGTTTTTCGTTTTATCGAAGAGAGGAAGCGGAAGCGGTTGGAGTCGATGGATGAGTCCGACTTGATGGCAGAGCGGGAGAAAGAGCTAGTCCAGAAAACGAAAAAGCTCGAAAAGAAGCTGAAAAAAATTCGTCCGCAGGCTGCGGTCGAGAAAGAAAACGAAGAGGGGGGCGAGCTAGAGAAACCCAAACAGGTAGCGGCGAGCACGCCTGCGCCCAAGATCATCGATGCGTCGGTCCCGACGGGAGGGTTGCAGGGAGGGGCAAAAAGCAAGCAGATCCAAGAGGGTTTGGCGTCTTTGCGTTTGGAGGGTTACGAGTTGCCTTCGCTGGAGCTGTTAGACAGCCACGAAGAAGGGGGAGTCGAGCCGGCAAAGCCCGAAGAGTTGCTGGAGATCCAGCAGCAAATCATCGGGGCACTCCAGCAATTTGGGATTGAATGCAGTCCTGGGGACATAACCAAAGGGCCGACGATTACCCGTTACGAGCTTTATCCGGCGCAGGGGGTGCGGGTCGATCGCATCGTGGCGTTAGAAAAAGATATTGCCAGGCAGACCAAGGCGGAGCGGATCAATATTTTGGCACCGATTCCCGGGAAGGATACGGTCGGGATCGAGCTGGCGAACAGCAAGAAGGTGAAGGTTATTTTGCGCGAGCTGTTCGAAAGCGACGCGTGGTTGCAGGCGAAGGGCAAGCTGCCAATCGCTTTAGGCAAAGATGTTTACGGGAAAACCATCATCGGAGATTTGGCGCAGATGCCGCATTGCTTGGTGGCGGGGACGACGGGGAGCGGCAAGAGCGTTTGCATCAATTCGATTATCGCGAGCTTGCTTTTTCGCCATACGCCGGAGGATTTGCGTTTCATCATGATCGACCCGAAGGTGGTCGAGTTGCAGATGTTTAACGCGTTGCCGCACCTGGTTACGCCGGTGGTTACGGAACCGAAAAAAGTGTTGCTCGCGTTGCGGTGGGTCATCGGAGAGATGGAGAAGAGGTATAAAATTTTTGCGCGGGTGGGGGTGCGGAATGTGTCTGGTTTCAATACCCGTCCGCTGGATGAGCCAGCGGCAGACGGAGCCAAAGGCGAGGAAAACGGGGAAGGCGAAAGCGGAGAGAGGAAGGGTTTTTTTGAGGAAGAAGACGACGAAGACGGGGGCGCGCCGGTGCGCCGGCGGCTCGAAGAAGATTTGGTGATACCCTACCGGATGCCCTACATCGTTGTGATCATCGACGAGTTGGCGGACCTTATGCAGACGGCACCCGCAGATGTCGAAGGGGCGATCGCGAGGATCACGCAGATGGCGCGGGCGGCGGGAATCCACATGATTGTCGCGACGCAAACGCCGCGTGCAGATGTTGTTACAGGGATTATCAAGGCCAATATCCCGACCCGCATCGCGTTCCAAGTCGCGTCGAAAATCGACAGCCGGGTGATTCTCGACGAGAACGGGGCAGACAAGCTTTTGGGGCAGGGAGACATGCTTTATTTGCCGCCGGGGACTTCCAAGCTCACGCGTTCGCAAGGGGCGTTTGTCACGGACGAAGAGATGAAGAGGGTCGTGGACTTTGTGGCAAAGCAAGGGCAGCCCACCTTCGACCCGAGCATCCATGACAAGCTCTCGTCCGATGCGGGAGAGGAAGAAGATGTCACCGAAGAAGACGAGGAGTTGGTCGAGCGGTGTTTAGAAATTATCAGGCAGGAGAAAAAAGCGTCCACTTCCATGTTGCAGAGGAGGTTGCGTCTCGGATACACGAGGGCGGCGCGGGTGGTGGACATTTTGGAACAGAGGGGGATTTTGGGGGCGAAAGACGGGGCCAAAGACAGAGAAATTTTGGTCGATCTGGAGACGCTTTAGCGGAGAAAGAGGAAAGAGGAAAGAGGTCTGGCCCAAGAAAAATGAGCGTGACGGATTCCGCCAAGAACCGTTATTGAGAAGGTGAAAAAAGGAATGAAACAGGACAAGAACAAACAGAAAATCGAGATACCAGAATTTGATCAAGGCGAAGCTTCGACCATCGGGAAGCGCTTTGTCAAAGAACGGGAGAAAATGAAATTGACGGTTGACGATGTCGCCAAGAGCTTGCGGATGCGCCCCGATGTCGTCCGCGAGTTAGAAAACGATGATTTGAGCAGTTTTTCTCACGCGTCGTATGCGAGGCTCACGCTTTTGGGATACGCCAGGTTTTTGCATATCCCGGAGACCGAAGTGTTGCCGTGGTTGCCGGAGGCGGGGGGATTTTCGATGGATGAGCACACTTATTTAGACCATTATGTGACTTTGCCTGACCAGGGAAAGAAACACCAGTTTGAAGATCCCAAGAGACCGAGGCCGAACCCGCTTGTCCGGATTTTTAAGTTGTTGTTGCTGTTCGTGTTTTTCGTGGTGATTGCTTACGCTTACCGGCTTTACATCAACATGGAAAGGATCCAGGGCGGAGGAAAAAAAGCGGGAGGCAAACCCGTCACGGTTTCCGAGCGAGGGGACAAGCAAGCGAATGCGGTGCCTCCTGCCGTGGCGCAAGGAGAAGACCAGCAGGGGCAAACGCCCAAAGCCGAGGCGGCGGCGGAGGTTCCATCTCCGCAAGCGGTTGAGGCACTTCCGGTTGCTCCGCTTCCCGAGGTTGTGATTCCTACGCCGACACCTGCGCCGACGCCAGAGGCCACGCCGGTTCCTAGCCCTGTTGCCACCCCCGTGGTGAGAGCGGCCCAGCCCGTCAAGCCCGCAAGGACTCCGTCGTCCGGTCGCTGACAGGCATTTTGCCATGAACGCCAAACCGAAAGCGCCGAAGGTCGGCATGGTTAGCTTGGGTTGCGCCAAGAATCTCATCGATGCGGAAATCATGCTTGGGGATGCCGGGTTGCACGGTTTTGAAATCACTTCGGATCCTTCCGATGCCGATATTTTGGTCGTCAACACTTGCGGTTTTATTGATTCGGCAAAACAAGAGTCGATCGATGCGATTTTAGAGGCGCACCGGCAGAGGAGCGGGAGAGGGCACAAGAAGCAGAAACTCGTCGTGAGTGGTTGCCTTTCGCAGAGGTTTTCCAAGGAGTTGGTCAAGGAGTTGCGCGAGGAGGTGGATGCATTTATCGGGCTTGATCAGGTGGGGCAGGCGGGGGCGATTTTGGAAGGGGTTTTGAAAGGGCAAGAGACGGGGGCGGTTGATCTCGTTTCCGTCGGGTCGAAGTTTATTCCCGATTGGGACACGCCGCGTTTTCGTCTGACTCCGGCGCACACCTGCTATGTCAAAATCGCCGAAGGGTGCAACCATCCGTGCAGTTTTTGCGTGATTCCCCAGATGCGGGGCAGGCACAGGAGCCGCACGATTTTTTCCGTTGTCGAAGAAGTCAAGAGGCTGGTGGCGGACGGGGTCAAGGAAATCAATTTGATCAGCCAAGACACGACTTATTTTGGGATGGATTTATGGGAAGAAAAAGCGGGGCCGCGGCAGGCGGTGGATTCGGCGAGAGGGCCCACGATTTCCCGGTTGCTCGACGAGCTAGGGAAGATCGAAGGAGAGTTTTGGATTCGCCTGCTTTACACGCATCCCGCGCATTGGGGGGACGACTTGATCCAGGCGATAGCCAGGAACCCGAAAGTCGTCCGGTATGTGGACATCCCGTTGCAGCACATCCACCCCGAGCTTTTGCAGACGATGGGGAGGGAGACTTCCCGCGAGCACATCGAAAATCTTTTGGACCGATTGAGGGCAGGGGTGCCAGGGTTGGCGATTCGCACGACCTTCATCGTCGGGTTTCCGGGGGAGACAGAAGAGCATTTTGGGGCATTGCTCGAACTGATCCAGTCGCGGAGGTTCGAGCGATTGGGGGTTTTTTCTTATTCGCAAGAAGAAGGGTCGCGGGCGGCAAAAATGGGGGGGCAGATCCCCGAAAAAATTAAAGCCCGGAGGTATCGGGAAGCGATGAAGTTGCAGAAAAAAATCGCAGCCGAGGTGGCGGCGGGGCAAGTCGGGCAAGTGTTGCGCGTTTTGACCGAGGGGGGGAAAGTTGCACGAACTCAATGGGATGCACCGGAAGTCGATTGCCGCGTGCTGTTTTCCGAAGACTTGCCGGCGGGGCAGTTCGTGCAAGCGGAAATTACGGGGACGCAAGGCTACGACCTCGTGGCCCGGCGCGTTTGATTTTTTAGGGAAGAGAGGTTTGTTTTTGGCGAGGAGAGCGATGGAGCAACCTTCAAAAATTTGCGGAGGAGAGAAAAGATGAAGGAAGAAGTGGGGAGGGGGATGAAAGCTGAAAGCTGAAACTTGAAAGCTGAA